>CAIPFS010000250.1 GCA_903864375.1 uncultured Verrucomicrobiota bacterium | reverse complement strand
CCGATCACCGATCCCATTTTCGATCACAAACGCTGGCCGCTGACTGATCTTCAGGGAGTGGAATTCTGCGGTCGAAGCCCGGATGCGAGCTTCCACCTCCGGTAGCTGAGCCCGGGCTCGAAGAGCTTCTGCGTCCAATCCCGTGGCAGCAGCCACCGCTGAAACAGACACGTCCCAACGGCTAACCTCGCGTCCCTCCCGGACAGCGGCAGCAGCCACTGCGAGTCGGGCGCGATCGTCAGTGGCACCGAGGTCGCGAGCTGCCTCGGCGACCAGATTTGGGACCAGGTATTCATACTGGCCCGGTTCCAACCATCCCGCGCTCAAACGGTAGGGAGATCGAGTCATGATTCCGCTCCGACGGTAATACCATTCCAGCTGTTCGCGTGTGGCCGGGAAGCCGTCGCCCTGCACGAGGGCAATTTTCCAGTCGAACTGAACGCGTCCCTCGAAGCGGCGCAGGAATTCAGCCCAAGCGGGTTCGGTCCACCAACACCAGGACGAAATGACATCAAGGAAGTAGGTGGCTTTCACCGATGGTACAGGAGTCATGGCGGAGGAATGGAGTTAGGAGGATGGACGAATATCCATGGAGGCTTCATCGGCGGTAACGGCAACGTCGATTCAATAGTAGTAACGGGTGTCAGCGCTGGGACCGCCCATGGCCCTTGCCCGGATGTTGCTTTTCTTGCGAATGATCACGCTTCCATCCGCCTGACCGACGGGTTGGTCGGGCGTGATGGACCAGGCGAACAACGGTTTGCTTTGGCTCCCGCCATCAAAGGCACCGAGATGTCCCAAGTCCCAGAGCTTGGTTCCCGGAGTATCGCTGACCCGATGGGTAATAAAGGCACGCCGACTGTCCAGTTCCGATGTTTTCTTGGGCCAGGCTGGCTCCAAATCCGGCGAATCCGCCGTTGGCTTGCCCTGGGGATCGAGAAACTTGACCGCGGGACTGGCCGAGAAGTTGGCAAACCACATATACGGCGTGAAAACGTTAGCTGCGGTTGTATCCCAGCCGCCGTAATCCCGGGTGGTCTTATCGGCGAAATTGGTTGGACTGGCATAGTTCAACCAGGTCCTGCCGATGGTATTGGCGGTGACCGGGCAGATCAGGATGTGGGTGTTTCTCAGGTACGTTCCCCGCATGGTGTCGACAATGCTGCGTTTCCCTGTGGTGGCGGTGCGGTGATAGTCGGGACTGACATCGTCGTGAAAGGCAAAGTTGCCCGAGGAATCGTCAGCGTACATGAGCTGACTCTATTATTGCTGCCGGATGTTGTTCACGCAGGGGGTGCGTTGGCCCATGTACTTGGCGCGGGCAAGGGCCGGAAGAAGCATCCCGGCCAGGATGGCGATGATGGCGATCACCACGAGTAACTCGATCAACGTAAACCCGATCCGTGACTGAACCCATTTCACAGGGATAGCCCTTGGGAAAGCATTCGCTGGAGTTGATCGGAAACCAAACGGTTCTTCACCCATGAGAGGTCGGTACCAATCCCTCCTTCGTCTGTAAAGCGCCATTTTGACATGTCCGGGGACGAGTCAAATTTAGGATCTAAAACTAAGGGACAGGTCATTTGTCTTTCATCTGTGTCAATCTACGTCCACCTGAGGATCCGCTTTCCGTTCTGTGGAAGGAGTTGGTCCGCAGATTGACGCAGATTTACACAGATTAGGAGAAAGCTGCGAGAAGGACGGATGACCTCCCACCGGGAATTAAAGCCAAGGGCCTAGGGCATCCTTTGCCGGACGAGACGTCCGGGCTCCCGGGAACGGACTCCCGGGAATCGACTAAGGGACAGGTCATCTGTTTTTATCCGCGCCGATTTGAGTGGATCAGCGGGAGGGTCTTGGGAGAGCTGTAAGCCGAATTCTGTACCGACCCGGAGGTCGGCGGATGTCATTTATCTCTGCGGCCGATACCCGGGACCCGACTCACTTTCGCGAATCTCGCGCGAGCCGCGCCTAGGTCCCCTATTTGGCCTTGCTCCCGGGGAGGTTTTCCGTGCCCTGACGATTACGCGTCAGGCGGTGGGCTCTTACCCCGCCGTTTCACCCTTACCGGCCACCAACTTGCGCCGATGGCAGGCGGTCTACATTTTCTGTGGCACTGTCTGTCAGAATCGCCTTGCGTCGATCCTGCCCGCAGCCAGGCCGGCGTTATTTCACTCCGACGTTTCCACCGGAATGACCTGCTGCCGGTTTCCGCGGCCCCGCGCCCTGTGGAGTTCGGACTTTCCTCCAGCTGAACGAGTCAGCCAGCGACATCCCGCTCTCCCAAAACCACCGTCAGCTTAGTCGCTCACGGCGTGGTGTCGAGCAGGAGTGACCGGCAGATTGACAGGTCGACGACATTCCCTAATCTGGTCCCTTCTTTCGGAGCATCCAGCCAGAGTCTGGCACCCCACGAGCTCGAGCTTGAGGGTGCGGCTGGTGATGACGATGCCCGAAACCATCGAACCCGATTCGCTGGCTGACCGGAACACCGGAGGCTTGCTCCCGATAGTCCATGAGCAACACCTCCCATTCCCAAGACCCGCGCTTGAGCCTCAGCGCCGCGGCTGCCCGCAATCTCGCAACGGCGACCGTCACGGTCCCGCAGATGACCGACATCACGCCCCGCTGGCTTCATAAATTGTTGCCGTGGGTCGACGTGGATGGCGGCGTCTATCGCGTCAACCGGATCGCCAAGGCCGGAAAGGACAAGCAGGCGAATGACTTCGGTGAGGGCAAGGTGGAGCTGCTGACCGCCGACGGGGGCGAACCGAAGCTGCCCACCACCTTCGTGGATTACGAAGTGGACCCGCGGGAGTACCATCTCAGCACCATCCAGGCCGTGCTGCGCACCCACACCCGTGTGACCGACCTTTACAGCAACCGCATTGATCAGCTGCGCGAGCAGGTGCGCCTGACCGTGGAAGCGGTCAAGGAACGGGAGGAATGGGAACTCATCAACCACACCCAGTTCGGCTTGCTTCGAGAGGTGGCCGACCGTCAGCGCATCAAGACCCGGAAAGGGCCGCCAACCCCGGACGATTTCGATGAACTGCTTTCCCTGGTCTGGAAGAAGCCGGCGTTTTTCCTCGCCCATCCGAAGGCGGTCGCCGCCTTCGGTCGCGAAGCCACACGCCGCGGGGTACCGCCTCCCACCGTCAACTTGTTTGGTTCGCCGTTCATTACCTGGCGGGGCATTCCGCTGGTTCCCAGCGACAAGCTCCCGATTGATGACCAGGGATTCACCAGCATCCTGTTGCTGCGGGTCGGAGAGGCCCAGCAGGGCGTGGTCGGACTTCAAAAGACCGGTGTCACCGGCGAGGTGGAACCGGGCCTTTCCGTCCGTTACATGGGGACCAACGAGTCCTCCATCGCTTCGCATCTGGTGACCCGGTATTTCTCGGCCGCGGTTTTGACCGAGGACGCCATCGCGCGGCTCGATCACGTTTCGGTGCGTCATTATCATGAGTACGTCTAAGGCTGTGCCGGTGACCTCCACCGGTCCTGCCGCGTTCGATGATGCCGGCCAGACGGGATTGATCCTGCAATTGATGAAGGAGGTCCTGAACGGGCGCCCTCCGGGCACGGCTTCCGTTCCTTCCCCCACCGCCGCACCCAGCCTGCCGCCCCCGGGTTTTCCCGCCGCCAGCCTTCCTGCGGCGAAGCCCGAGCCGGGAATCCCCGCGATTGCAACTGTTCCCAGAAACCCGTCGCTGACCGGAGGGCTTCCCCAACTCCCCACTGGTGGATCCGACGATACCGGCCTGGCGGGTGGGTATCCCACGGCCTCAAGCCCGACTCATCCTCCGGTGCATCCCCTGTTACCGACGGCAGCCCCCGCTCCGGAGGTTCGCGGCGCACCGGTGGCAACCCCATCCGGAGCCCACGATCCGGCTGGCCAGGATGGCTATGCCTTCGGTGAGCCCCGCTGCAACGGATCGGTTTTCAGGGACCCCAACGGGCCGTCGGAAAAATCAGCGGGCCACCCGCCCGTCAGCGAACGTCCTCTGGACGCCCGATCCAACCCGGCTCCGGCATTTCCTGATGATTCGTCTGAAAATGGGACCCAGTTTTACTTCCTGAAGAGTCACGCATCGACTCCGCGGCCTTCCACGGCACCGGTGTCGGGGACGTCGGTTGCCCCGATGGGCGGGTTGAACATTGAGGCGATTCGACGGGATTTTCCCGCCCTGCATCAACGGGTCAATGGGCGTCCGCTGGTCTGGCTGGATAATGCCGCCACGACCCACAAACCGCGGCAGGTCATTGAGGCGACATCGGATTTTTATCGACGGGATAATTCCAACATTCACCGCGCCGCCCATACCCTCGCCGCCCGCTCCACGGAGTTATTCGAAAATGGTCGGGAGAAAGCCCGGCAGTTTCTCGGGGCAGCCGATGCCAAAGAGATCATCTTCGTCCGCGGCACGACCGAGGCCGTCAATCTGGTGGCCCAGAGCTATGGACGGCAGAATGTCGGGGCTGGTGACGAAATCCTCCTCACCCGCCTTGAACATCATGCCAACATTGTCCCCTGGCAGTTGCTGGCCCAGCAGACCGGGGCGGTCATCCGGGTGGCACCGCTGAATGGGAATGGCGAGGTGATCCTGGAGGAATGGGCCCGACTGCTGAACCCAAGAACCAAAATGGTTTCGGTGGCTCACGTGTCCAACGCCTTGGGGACGGTCAACCCCATTGAGGAGATGATTGCACTTGCCCATGCCCACGGGATCCCGGTCCTGGTGGATGGCGCGCAATCCACACCACATCTTCCCATCAATGTTCAGGCGCTCAACGCCGATTTTTATGCCTTCTCAGGTCACAAGGTCTTTGGGCCCACCGGCATTGGCTGCCTTTACGGCAAAAAAGCCCTACTGGAGTCCATGCCCCCCTGGCAGGGGGGCGGACACATGATTCGCGATGTCACCTTCGAGAAAACCGCCTATCAGCATGCCCCGGAAAAGTTTGAGGCCGGAACCCCGGATATCGCCGGTGTCGTCGGGCTGTCTGCTGCCCTGGAGTATCTGATGAATCTTGGGCTTCCTGCGGTCGCTGCTTACGAGCATCAACTGCTGGAATACGCCACCGAGGCGTTGCGATCGGTCCCGGGCGTCCGCCTGGTGGGAACCGCCCTCCACAAGGCAAGCGTCCTGTCCTTTGTCATTCCCGGTCGAACCAACGAAAGCATCGCCCGCCATCTGGACCAGCACGGTATCGCCGTGAGGGCCGGGCATCACTGTGCCCAACCCGCCCTGCGCCATTTTGGCCTGGAATCCACCGTGCGGCCCTCACTGGCCCTCTACAACCACCAGGGAGATGTGGATGCACTCGTGGAGGCTCTGTATCGGCTTTAGTGACGGCATCGACCGACAGATCCAACGGCTGCACTCTGACCTACCACGGCAGGGTGACATCCGAGGGGAAGAGTCCCGTGGCCCGGTACATGCGATGGGTTCCTGATTGAAAGGAATCGAACGACAGTCCTTCGGTGTCGGCGCCGTAGACATCGGTCAATGGCGTCCAGTTGTCCCCCAGCATGGAGTCGGTGTACTCAATCCGACTCCGAAAACCCCGCGGCACTTGAAGGGAAAGGATGACCCCTTCGCGGTCTTCTGACACATAACGCCGGATATCCAGCCGCCCAAGTTCCGGCGTTGACTCATCGTCCGCCACCGTGAGGACCGTTGTGGACAGCTCGGGGATCAAGGTCATCCCTGTATCCGCCGAAATCAGTTGTAATCGCAATTCACGATTCCCTTGTGGAAAGGAATCGTTCACCCAAGGGACGATCAGCGATGCCTGGGAATCATCCGCTCCAAAATGGACAACCACTGTCCGACTTTCCGGAAATGCCCCCACCAGGCCGTCATCTCCATCCACCGAGAGTGTCACGTTCCCTTCGATTCGGGAATTCTGGGTTCGGAACAAGCGGATTTCCGCCCCACTGGATGCCTCATTGGCTGAGAAGCGGGTGGAATTAAATCCCACCTGGCCGGGGGATTGCCCATCCCGGATCAGCACCTCAATTCTCACTGGTTCGTTGGTCACCCCGTCAATCGAGACGTCCAACAAGATGGTTTCATCCGGCTCCTTTTCATCGGAATCATTCAGAACCAGCTTCAAAATCGAGTCGGTGACAGCCCCCGTCGACGCGTCAAATTCGAACACCTTTTGATCCATCCAATAGTCCTGACCCTCGGTCGCGGTGCCCCCCGCCACTGAAAACCGGACCACGACCTTGTCGGCCACCGGCGGCGACTCCAGTCGAAACGGAACAAACTGGAGCGGGCGGTATTCCGGCACGGAGAAGTAATTGGTTTCAAACACCACAGCGGGTTCTGTCAGGAACACCGGGTCCACCACATCCAGAACCGAGGGGGGAATCGAGGGCACATCCCGGTTGGTCCACTGTGCCGATGCCCGAAAGACCAAGCCCAGCGTCAATCCCAGGACCTGAAGGAAACCAGACCGGCCTGGAAGCATCCGCCCGGCGAACAGGGAGGGCAAAGGCCACGCGCAGCAAAAGAAGCGTTTCATAAGGGTAAAGAGAATCACTCATCCGTTCGGCAACAACTAGAACAGTTATACATCGCACAACTAGGTATTCAAGTTGTTTTGTTGGATTCCTGATCGTGTCTTCCTGTGCCAATGGTCTTGGTCGGCGGGCTAATTCGCCTCACCCGGGAAACGGACCCTGACGCGAGCCCTGGTGGTGACCACGCTGGTTTTGGGCAGGTTCTTTCGTTTCAACAACGCGTCGGCGTCGCCATCGATCCGTTTTGACGCCAGTCGGTCGCCCGAGTCCGCCACCTGGGTATCGGCCCGGGGCACGTTTGAAGCAGGAACGCCAACGGCTGCCCCGGTGGCATCTCCGGTGGTGTTGACAGACCCGGAGATGAGACTGGCGGTGATGCTGCCTCCGGAAACGTCGATGCTACCGCCACTCATCACTGTTCCGGAAACCGTGGTCCCGGCAGCGATGCTGACGGAGCCACCGGAAAGGACGGAGACACTGACACTATGATCGGAGGCGATACTGACATTACCGGTGCCGACGACGATACCACTGACGGAACCACCGGCCTTGAGGCGAATATCCCCCCCGATGATCCCTGAATTTCCAGCCTCGATGTCCTTGCCAGCATTCAGCGTGACTTTGGCGTCATTCTGGATGCCGTTAAATGGAATTTGAATAATCCCGCCCGAGTTCGCATAGATGTTCCCATTGGGAGCATCCAGAAGTACGTCCCCCAGGTGGGCATTGCCACCCGCCAGGGTGGTTGAAAGGATGCCACTGCCGGGGACGGTGGCAGGAAAATGAACCACCGACTGGCTGACCGGATCCCATTCCGTTCCGATGAACGACGTGACCCCGCTGCCTCCCACACCGGCATTGATGTCGCCGTGCTCCGACCAGAGTTTGATGTTTCCGCCGTCGTACGCCGCAATCCGGGACCCGTTGACGTTGATGGTCCCTGTCGAGATCACGGTGATGTTTCCCCCGCCGGAAGTGAAAATCCCCTTGGGACTTCCGTCCGAACCCAGCACCGTTTCCTGGGCACCCACATCCACCTGACCTGCGGTCGTCAGGGTGATCGAGCCGCCCAATCCTTCATTTGAAATCCGGGAGGAGGTCATCACCAAATCTCCAGGAATCGCCTCATGACCGCCCTGCGCCGTCCTGCCGGAAACGTCCAGGCGGATGGAAGCACTGTCGGGGATGATTTTCTCCAGTGCCGATGAGGAGGTGGTGACAAAAATGCCGGCGGAGACACCGAGATCGATATGGGAGGCGGAGATGTTGAATTGACCGGGACCGCTCAAGGCAAGGCCCTGTCCTCCCAGGGAGGCTTCCTGACTTTCTTTATAGAGCGTCTGGATGGCGTCGGACTGCGCCACCGTGAGGGGAACGGTTTCGGTCTTTTGGGAGCCGTCGGGATTCTGGACCGGCAGGCCCAGACGGTCATAGACGTAACGTTCCGGCGAGAGGAGGTATTGCCGTTCTGCATCGGTCATCTGACCAATCCAGGTCAACCGTTGAGTGGCCGGCGAATAGATCAATTTTTGAACAATGGCCGGCTGGGTTGAGTAGGCGGTATCGAGGGCTGCCGGAGGATATCCGCCCGGAAGCGGGGTGTCGGTCAGGTTCCCGCGAAAACCAATGGAACCGTCCACCTGGATGCGGGTCACATCCGACGACGACAGATTCTGACCGACAAAACCGAAATTGTAGGTGTCTCCGGCGACATGAATCGTGGCGGCGGAGGGAACGACCAGGGCGATAGTGTTGATATCCCCCGAGATATCCACGTTCATCAAAGAACTTTTCCCAAGATGGGTGGGGGATATCGAATGGCCGTCGGCGAAGGTCGTGTATTCCGCCCGACCACTGTCCGAAACCGTCAGAGAAACCAACCCTCCCACGATGGGTGCCGCCGACAAATCTCCACCGTCCCGGGTCACGATGCTCAATGAACCGCTGGCCGAAGGGTAGAGGACCACGGAATTCTTGAGATAGATCCCGCCTGACCCGGCATTCAGTGAAAGCTCCGGGGGATAAATCGCGCCCATGCGCAGGTTCGACGCATTCGGTCGGGGCAGGTTATCCCCGATCAAATTGATGGCGTTGCCAGCCCAAAGATGGGCGGCGGCGTCCGGAGCATAATCGAAAAGAAACGCCGACTTGGTGGCTGGGACAACTCCATCCGTGTTGCCAGGAAACTGGCCAGGCGGCAGCTTCAGACGATTGGGATTGAAGGTTCCGTTGGGATTTCGGATTTCGCCCAGACGGATGTTGCCCCCGCTCCAGAGTGACCACGAACCCGAGACCAGGGACAGGTTGGCCACGTCGAGTTGGGTCCCAATCTGCGAATCGGGATTGGTCACTACAGGATGGGCCGGATCGGTCAGGTCGATGCCGGCCTGAAGGACACCGGTTCCGTTTCTGACCAGGAAGTTCCCAGTGATATTACCACCGGCCACCACGGTCACCCCGCCGCCTTCGCTGCCATAGGCCCCCGAGGCTCCAGGTGGCTTGCCCAACGGGGTAGTGGGGATGCTGGTGACATTTCCACCCGCACGCAGGGTCACGTCACCTCCGTGGGCGGTGGTCACGCCCCCCAATCCACTCGAACTCACCGTGTAGCCGGTCGCACCGAAGTCATAGCCATCGTTCCTGGTCCCGGTATTGATATCGCCCGTGATCGCAGCCAAATCAACACTCCCACCCTTGACCGTGCCCACGTATCCGCTGCCCACCAAAATATCATGTCCGGCCACCAGCTGAATTCCACCTTTCGCCGTCTGAATGGTGCCACTGCCGGTTCCACCCGGCGCGCCGCCGAGATAAATGGACCCCACTCCCGATTGGACCTGGCCCGCCGAAAAGTCGTAGCCCGCCTCCAGTCGAACCGACCATCCGTTGCCATCAACCAGTTTTGTCCGGTCCTGAAAGGTCACGTTATTGCCGGCCCGCAGGATGAGTTGATGAGTGTCGGAAGAAAGGCCGGTGGAAGCACTCAGATCCCAGGTGAGGCCCTGGGCAAAAGTAATGTCATGGGTGGCTTCCAGAGCGATATCCGTGAACTTCTTATTCCGGAAGGCCGTGGTGGGATTCAGGGTCAGTGTGGTGGGCGGATCGCCCGCGGCGACTCCGCCTCCGGGACCGACCTCACCGCCACCCGAGGTCGACAGGACAATATCCGTCGGGTCGAGGAGCAAATGTCCGCCTGAAAGTTCGGAATCGAAATGTTGAATGGTGGGTGCACTTAACTCGATGGTGCCGCCCGCCCCACCGGACGCGTCCACCCGACTTCCGGGCGCATCCGTCAAGACGTGGGACGATCGCAGGATCACCGTTCCACCATCGCTACCGTCCGAGCCGTCTCCCCGTGTCCGAATATCGGACGTTCTCCCCAGGCTGAGGGTCTCCTCCGCGACCAATTCGATCACCCCATTGTGGGAGCGGACGGAGTTTGCCTGAAGTACCCCGTCCTGATTCACGGTCCGCGCCTGGAGCGCCACCTCACCCGCATCGGCAATCACGGTGCCTGTATTGCTGACACTGCCAGCGGGTAAACGGACTTTAACACTGACCCCCCGGCCGTCCGGACGATTGGACAACGAGACCTCCTGGCCGGCATAGAGACCAATCTGTCCCCCGGGGGCACTCAGTGTCCCGTGGTTTTCGACTTGATCCGCAATCAGGAAAAGCGCCCCGCCGCCGCGCGATTCAATCCGACCGTAATTGACAATCCCGATTCCCGGGGGTGGCCCATTGAACTGCCAGCCGGCGCCTCCGGCGGTATCGGGAGGCAGGATGGTGGTCGTCAGGATGAGACTCCCGCCGACGGAAACAAAGGACTGGGGACCAAAATAGAAACCGTGGGCATTGGCCAGGATCAGGGTTCCATTGGCCGTGACGTTCCCATAAATCTTGGAGGCGCTGGCATCACCAATCCAATTGAAGGCCACCGACGACGAGGACGGTTGGTGAAAAATGGTGGATTCCCCCGGCGCGACATTGAAGGACTGCCAGTTAAGGAAGGCGGTCGGACCAACGGTCACATTCAGGACCGATCCAGAGGTCGTCGTCAAGGCGGTGCCGCTCACCACCGATAGTCCCTGCGGGTTGGCTCCGGCTTCCCATCCCATCCCGGCGGAAAGAGCAATGGCCCCCCCATAAGAGGTGAAGCCATCCCACCAGGAAGCGAATCGACCCTCCACAGTTGGATTCCGACCGGGGGAACTGTGCGATTTTTTAAAACGAGCGCTCATGGTTGGGGAAATCCACCAAAGTTCGGACGGACATTTCAGCGTCCGCGCGATGGAGCGCAGGTTTTCAAACCTGCCGGGCCGTCGGTCAGTCGCACAGCCATGGGACGGGCTCCAGCCCTGCCGACTGGAAAGTCGGCGGTGCAGCAGCACCCCGCCCGTGGCGCTCCGGGGTCAGGCCGGATATAATTGGATCTGAATCGTCTGGCGGGCAGGGTGCAGATGGCCTGCGGCTTGGACCGGTGCGCGTCGGCCCCATCCCCCAATCCTTCTTTCTCTGTGTTCTCTGTGTCCCCTGTG
>CAIPFS010000249.1 GCA_903864375.1 uncultured Verrucomicrobiota bacterium | reverse complement strand
GGAGTTGGGCCACCTTCGTTCCAGTCGTCGCCGAGCGTGAGTCGGCGCAAACTTTACTGGGCCGGAACCTATTGCGGAACGGATGGGCGGGTCTCTGGCCGATCCTGCGGCGACACACGCCAGCGAAATCACGGTCTGCCTTCTGCGGGATGAAGTCTCCCGACTGATCAGCGCCGGCTCACATCCGGCGACTACAGGGAGTTGGGCCACCTTCGTTCCAGTCGTCGCCGAGCGTGAGTCGGCGCAAACTTTACTGGGCCGAAACCCGTTTTTGGACCGATGGGCAGGTCTCTGGCCGATCCTGCGGCGACACACGCGTCTTATTTTCCTGAGCCCTTCACGCCGTAGACCAGTCGGACCTTCTCGGCGTCACCCGAACTGATCTTGTTATCCCCCCATTGACCAATAACCGCATCGAACTCGGTACCGACCGGATCGATGACGGCACACGGGCTTGTCCCAATGCCGTCCGTGCACTCCGACTCGCACTTCGATGCCCAGCACGTGCGGTAATGCATGATCGATCGGTAATCGTAACCGGGCGTGATGACAATCCAGTTCGTCCTGGGCACCCAATCGTAGTCCGACTCCCGACCGGGTTTGATATGCTCATAGTGGATGGTCACGTATCGGTCCCGGTCCCATCGCTGATGCTCATGAAAAAAGCCCAGCGCATGTCCCAATTCATGGGCGGGCATCCAGGGACCCTGGCGCCACCAGAACGCGGTGATATTCACATCCAGGCGCGTGCCTGCACGGAAGCCATTGAAGGTCGTATTGTTGCCGGCCTCCATGTTCCCGGTGAAATGGATGTACTCCTTCTCCGTGGTCTGCGGGACAAAGGTGATATTGGCCCCGGTCTCCATCCACAGTCGCATCGCAAGTCGGGCGGTGGTCGCCTGGTCAGGGCTCAACTTGGAGACATCGTACGGGATGATTCCTTTCGGCCAGGGTGCGGGCTTTTCCGATCGGGCATCGACGTGCGCGGGATCCGATGTCGGTTCGGGGCTATGGGCCAGACCTGCCTGTGCCAGAAGACCGAGTGCCAGAATCCCGTGGAGAAGCACCGATCGGGATCCCCGAGACGCTGATTTCAACTGGGTCGTCATAAAGTTGTCGAGGCTTGATCGCGAACGAAGTCCGTACAATCGGAAACGAATGCTTGGCCGATGAGTCATGCCGGGTGGGAGGAGCGACGTTGAGAAAGCACTTCAGGCAACATCAGGTGGCCGCCGTCGGATTCCCGACGCAGGGGACGCCGCCGTGATGAGTATGGTCGTTGTTTAAGGCTCGCCGCATCCAACGGGTACGGGCGATTCTTTTCACCAGCGCCAACGGCGCGGCTCCATCCCAGCCTGGGCCATCGGCCCAGGTCGCATCGCGGATCACATTCGAGGGCTGAAAGCCCGATCCAATTTTCCATCGGGGACTCCAAGACGACGGGATCATTCGTCGTACGGGCCTTCAGCCCTCAGGAAGAACTGACCGAACCTGGTTCTTCTAGACACCGGGGTGGGCAGGATCATCCAGACAGGGGGTGGCACGCTGCGAAAGATCAGTGCCATCCGCGCCTGGGGAGGAATCGCACCAACCCTGTTCACTTTGGCGGTCGCACTGAGCGTTCCTCCGTTTGCCTGTGTTTGGGGCGTCCGCTGGTTGCTGGGGGGATTGCATGGGGTCCGTCACCTGCATATCCGTGTGCTTCCGCTTCTGGCGGTGCTTTCGGCCCTGACCTTCGCTGGCATCCTTCTCCTGGGGGGTGACGACATCACTTCCCGGCTGGGACATCGCACGGTCTGGTCCGTCGGCCTGTCCGTTTCGACCTGGGCCTTCGCTCTTTTCAGCGTGCTGGGCTTCGTCGCGGCGGTGCGGGTTCGTCGGTCTGAAGTGAATCGCTGGGTATTCCTCCACTCACTGGTCGCGTCGACCGTCTTCTGTATGGCGACCGTGTATCTCGCCCGTTTTGGGGTGATCGGGCTTCGCACCTGGGTCTGAGTTTCAGGTCATCCATCAAAGGAGCAGCTTGGCGATGGAAAATAGTCCCCGACGCGAGCCTGTCGGAATCGAACGCGGACAATTCCAACTCTACAGGGTTGACAGGTTCAATCCACTTCCAACTGTACGACCATCTTGGTTCCGGGATTAACCCGAATCGTCGCTAAATGGGCCTTGCAGTAAAATGTAACCACAACCAATTCCTTGCCTGCATAAGGCTCCAGAGCAGTCAAACGTTCCCTCAAGACCGCTGATCATTCAGGACCTCGAGTGTCGAGACCAATCTGCTACCGCAAGAATTCGAGATAATCAGGGGTCACCGCCTTTTGCTCGACTTTTGGAGCAGCGTCCCCGCCTGTGGCCGCCTGGTCCAGAACCGGCAATCGTGACAAAGCCTCCCAACTTGACTGAGCTTTTTGTTTAAGCCGTGACGGACAATTCGGCCTTTCCCGTACAACCCTGACGAGACTTTGCCCCATTTCGAATGACATAACGACCTATTTAGGCGTCACGTAAGACACTGAAATGTCGGTATAACTCGGCACTCATCGGATCAACAAGCCTCCAAACAATGGGGATCGGTCCTTTTTCACAACGCTCCCAGCTCTCCAAGCGAACCTCCCCGAGTGCCGCGAACTCGTGCTCGGGATCTTCTCGCACGAATAGGAAGAACCGCCAACCGTTCCCAGGGCTTTCTATGAAACGACGACCGAGTTTGTTCCTTGGATGGGCGGTGTTCTGAGTCTCCCAGGCGAACAATTCAGGACTGATCGCATAGTCGCGGTACTTCACGCCCTCATGATAGCCTTCGCTCTTGTCGAGGGTGACAAACAGGACACACATGTGACCGTTATCCAACTTCAAGACTCCCTCGCGTTGCGTTGGACGCCGTACTTCATTGGCATAGCCCAGACCGGCGAGAATTTCCCGGCGGCCGTAACGTGCATGCAACGAAATTGGCCAATCCGGCGGTGCTCCAGTCATTGGCTGTCCAGAATTGTCAGCATTCTCCTCAAGACACCTCAGTAGCTCGATCAATTCCGCATTGAGGGCGGGATTCTCCGTCAGGAGTCGGCGAAAATCGGATTTGGAAATCAGTCGTCGATTATCGTGGAGTATCTGGTGCGCCAACATGAGGGGTGCCCGACCTGCATCATCAACGCGAGCGAGCCAATTGGTCCAGGCGTGTAGCAGGCGCGGATCATTAGAGTGCAGCAGCAGGCTCACGCATCGGAGCAGTTGCTCATCCTCCGGACCGAAAGTGGCACACGGCAGATCAGCAGCGCGAAGCAGTCCCTGCCAAGAGCGATGGTTTTCATAGAGTTCCTCGAGCTCGATCCTCTGATCGTGCAAAAAATCAGCCATCTGTAGTGGCCCAACCCGACCTGCTGCCCATGCCAGCAACTCACTTCGCAGCCGTCGTGCATTAATCTGAAGGCTCTGACGCAAATTCTCCAGGACACGCTCGCGGGCGACCTTGTCGAGTTGGAAATGGCACCCGGGTGGCAGCTGTCCGAACCCTTTCTCGGTCGCCTCGACCAATTGCCGTCGCGTCATCCCTGTCAGGTTACGATAAAGAATATCGAAACGAAACTCTTGGGCATAGAGTCCCACGTAGTCGAGCACCAGGCAGCATGATTTCCCTGGAAAATGGCGTAGGCCTCGACCGATCTGTTGTTGAAACACCACCGGGCTCTGTGTCGGTCGCAATAGGAACAAAGTGTTGATTGCAGGGATATCAATTCCCTCGTTGAACAGGTTTACAGTGCAGACCACCTGCAACCTCCCCGCCTGGAGACGGCTCACCGTGTCTTCGCGGACCTGCTGAGAATCTTCACCCGACACCGCCTGGGCAGATAGTCCCATCGTCTCAAAGATCTCGGCCATAAAGCGGGCATGCGCGACACTGGTACAAAACGCCAATGCCTTCATGCCGGGTATATCGTCCACGTAGCGTTCAATGGACGTTGCCACGCTTCGTGCGCGAATTTCGCTGCTCGTCAGAATATCAGCCAATTGGCTCATCTCACGAGCTTTGCCCCAGTCTACACTTCTGAAATCAACCTGGTCTGCTGTCGCGTAATATTCAAATGGACAAAGCAATTGCTGATCCAACGCATCCCAAAGACGCAAGGAGTAAGCGGGTGATCCATCGGG
>CAIPFS010000248.1 GCA_903864375.1 uncultured Verrucomicrobiota bacterium | reverse complement strand
CAGAATGCAGGCCACCACTCCGCGGGCAAATGACCGCTTCACCTCCACCACCTTGGCGTCCACCCGTTCTCCCGGGCAGACAAAGGGGATGAAAATCACAAAATCCCCCACCCTTCCCACCCCTTCCCCACCGAAGGCTAGGTCGTGAATCTCCACCTGAACCCGTTGTCCTACCACAAGCTTTGCCGCCGGAGTTCCCGAGGCGGGCGGTGATGAGACATACGTTGGGACGGCCCCGCCCCCTTCGGTCCGTTTCTCCGACACCCCTTCCTTATCACAATCGTCCATGATTTCGGTGCCAGTCTATTCCGTGGCACCATCCCGTAGCCAGCCGGAAGCGTTGCGGCGAGGCGGTGTGAGTTCGGTGGAACGTCACTTGGCTTCAACAATGGAAAGGGTCACGATTTCCTTCATGCCGCTTCGATTCCTCGTCTGCTCCTGGTTGCTTTGGGCCGCACCTCTCTTGGCTGGCCGGAGTTCAACGCCGGCATGGGCTCAACTCCCCGGCGTCAGGACGGATGGCTCCATCCTGCTTCCCAACCAGTGGTCGCTCCGACCAGCAGGACGACAGATCGCCCTCGGCGATTTTCCGGTCAATCTGGCCGTGCATCCCTCCGGGAAATTTGTTGTGGCACTCCATTCGGGATACGGGAGCCACGAATTGATTTCAATCCGCCTGCCCGATGGCCAGATCACTGCCAGAGTTCAATTAAAAGAATCCTTTTATGGCGTGGCCTTTTCTCCCGATGGCCACCGGATTTATGCCAGCGGAGCCGGAGCCGAGGTGATCCATGAGTTCGGATTTGATTCGGGAAATTTTGACCATGGCCAGGACATTCCCCTGAGAGATGCCGCATCGCGGGGCGTTCCTTCGGGACTCGCCTTGAGTGCCGATGGCAGTCGCATCTACGCGGCCAATGTCTACGGTCAGGACGTGGTGGTGGCCGACCTGGCTTCGCGGCTTCCCTTGTCCAGCTTTCCGCTGCGGCCGGGCATGCCGGTGACCGATCTGAGTCAAACCCGCGTTTCGCCGGAACCGGCTCTGGCTGCCGCCGAAAAGCGGTCCGCCGCAAAGCTCGACGAGCTTCCGCCCGACGCACCCTTCCCCTATGGCTGCGTCCTGGATGAGATCCATCACCGACTGTACGTGAGCCTCTGGGGCGCTTCCTCTGTGGCGGTTCTGGACTCCACCTCCGGAAAGGTTCTCGACCGATGGGAGACCGGGGCGCATCCGTGCGAACTGGTGCTCAGCCGCAATCAACGATGGCTGTATGTGGCCAATGCGTCCCAAAATTCGGTGACCCTGCTGGACACAGAAACTGGAAAATCCGTTGAAACCCTTTCTGCGGCCATGCAGCCCGGTGATCCGCCGGGTTCCACCCCCAATTCCCTGGCTTTATCTCCTGACGAGCGCCAGCTGTTTGTCGCGAATGCCGGAAACAATAATCTCGCCGTCTTTGACGTCTCCACCCCGGGCCGAAGCCGTCCCCTGGGATTCATACCCGTGGGGTGGTATCCCACTTCGGTTCGCGTGACACCGGATGGCCGCCATTTGCTGGTGGCCAACGGAAAGGGTGTCAGCCCCAAGGCCAACCGGCACGGTCCACAGCCGGGCCGCGAATTTCCGGAAACCGTTGTCGAATACATCGGAGGACTCCTGCAGGGAACACTTAGCATCATTCCGATTCCGGAAAAGCCGGAGGCCTGGGCCGGAAAGCTGAAGGATTACACGGAGCGGGCTCTGCGTTGCACACCAGTCGCCTCCCGGTCTTCGGTTCAGCATCCCGATTCCCGAAACCCCATACCGGCCAAAGTCGGGGGCCACTCCCCCATCCGTTACGTCATCTACGTGGTCAAGGAAAACCGGACCTACGATCAGGTGCTGGGCGATATGCCGGAAGGAAACGGAGACCGATCCCTCTGCCTCTTCGATGAATCGATTACCCCCAATCACCATGCCCTGGCCCGGGAATTCGTCCTGCTCGACAATTTTTACGTGGATGGGGAGGTCAGTGCCGACGGCCATGAATGGACGGCCGCCGCCTACGCCACCGATTTCGTGGAAAAAACCTGGCCCCTGAGTTACGGCCACAATGGCCGCGGTAAATACCCCTATCCCAGCGAAGGGAGCTTTCCTATAGCCTATCCGGCGGGCGGCTACATCTGGGACAAGGCCATAAAGGCGGGATTGAGCTATCGGAGTTACGGGGAATTCTGTGATGTCGGGAAAAATGCGGGCGGAACGGTCCGAACACGGCTGCCCAACCTACAGGGGCGCTTCGATCCCGGGTTCCGTCCGTGGGATCTGGACTATCCTGATGTCAAAAGGGCCGAACATTTCGCCTCTGAGATCAAGCGGTTCGAAAAGGAGGGCGATATGCCCCGACTCCAGATTCTCCGCCTTCCCAACGACCATACCTACGGGACTTCGAGCGGGAAGCTGACACCTCGGGCCATGGTGGCGGACAATGACCTCGCTTTTGGAACCTTGGTGGATGCGATCAGTCACTCCCGGTTCTGGCCCCAAACCGCGATTTTTGTCGTCGAAGATGACGCCCAGAATGGACCGGATCATGTGGATGCCCATCGCTCGATCGCCTTTGCCATCAGTCCCTACATCCGGCGGCACACCCGGGATTCCACCATGTATTCCACCTGCTCCATGCTGCGGACCATGGAGCTGATTCTTGGATTGTCCCCCATGACCCAGTTCGATGCCGCGGCAGCTCCGCTCAACGCCTCCTTTCAATCCAGGGCCGACCTGAAACCCTACACCGTCCGTCCAGTGACGGCGAACCGATCCGAAACCAACAGTCTGTCGGCATTTCACCGCGAGGAATCGGATGAAATGGATTTTTCGAAAGAGGATGCGGTCGATGATTTGAAGCTCAATGAGATCATCTGGAGGTCCGTCAAAGGTGCGGACCAACCGATGCCTCGTCCGGTCCGGGCGGCCTTTGTGACCGCGGGTGGCGACCCGGACGATCGCTGAATTCCGTTTGCAAATATGCTATGTTCCGTTGGGGCGGTACACAGTGTGCCGGCTCCCAAGGTGCCTTTAAACCGGGGTAGGTGATGATCCCCGCAATGATTGGGGACTTGCAGGAGCGCGTCCCTCCGTTGGATGTCCCTCCTTCGGAGGGACTTG
>CAIPFS010000247.1 GCA_903864375.1 uncultured Verrucomicrobiota bacterium | reverse complement strand
TCCTGCAAGTCCTCAGCGTCAGCGCTTTTGAGCAAATACCTCTCTACCAGCTCTTTGCCAATGATATGCCTCCTGTAACTACTCTTAAACCTCTAGAAACACCACTTTTGGGCGGTTTTTGACTGGACACTACTGCGCTCCGGCAAGTCCCCGATCATTGCGGGGATCATCCCCTTTCCGGTTCTCAAGGCACCTAGGAAGCGAGGCCCCAGCAGAGCCGGAGGCGTTACAATTCACGCCGGTTCCGCAACTCAACCCGAGTCATTTCCAGCCTGATCCGTAAAACGATGGGGAGGCTGCAAGTCCGCGGATTTCCAAACCGGCAGTGGAGCCGGCTTTGGGAAGAATCCGAACCCATCAAAGCCGCAGGATGGCCGTGGACGCAGCGGGGGCATCTGCCCGGTCCTCCAACGACCGAAGAATGCTGACCGCATCGCGCTGAACCCTCCCGGTATGGACAGTCTTTCCGTTGACCAAGACCTGGATGGGGCGATTGAGGTCCACCAGCTCATCGGAGAGCCGCAGCTTCAGTCCGGCGGGAACCTCGCCCTCAATCCGAATGGTCTGCTGGTCGGCGGTGGCGACGATCTTTTGACCTGGCTTGACGGCCTCCAGGCTTTCCAGTTCCAGCCAGTAAAAGCGGGAGTGAAGGGTACCCCCCTGTTTCCAGACGACTTTCTTCGGCCACGGTTGACGCCGGAAACCCGCCATCCAGGGGACTGCCTCAGCATCTTTGCGGTTCATCCAATGTCCCAGACCCGGATAGATATGCACCTGATGGACATAGGCCCCGGGATCAGCCTCTGCCAGACGATCCAGCGCCGCACCGCGTTCGGCGGCGATCGTGTTGCGGTGGTAGGCGGCATCCTCTCCACCCATGAAGATGGCAAAGGGCAGGTTCCGGAGGCTTTCCAGTGAGGCGTCATTGGGGTGGCCGGCCATCATGGAGGCGGCGGCAAGCTGGTCCGCCATTCGGGGTGCCAGCTGCCAAACCCCATCCCCCCCTGCCGAATATCCCATCAAATAAACCCGGTCCGGATTGACGCCGCCCATCGCGATATAGTCCTCGATCAAACGGCTGAACATCGGGTCGATGTGAGACTCATGCCAGAGGTTCCAGGTATCCGTGGGGGCACGAGGGGCAACATAGACGCCTTCGGGGGGTTGATAGAGTCCAATCTGGTTGGTCCATTGCTGGCTGTTCACCGAGGAAGGCGCACTCCCGCCTCCGTGCATGGAAATCCAAAGACTGTGGCCGCCGGTGGGAGCCTCTCCATAGGTTCGCGTCATCCAATGAAGCGTCTTCCCCTGCCATTCGATCGTCTTTGCATCGAATTCGGCCTTCCGGGCCTTGATGATCAATTGCTGGCGATGCCAGACAAGGATTTGGACAGCCCGTTCGGCTTCCGCCCGAGTCAGGGGCGACTGCAATGCCGGAATGGGATCGGAACCGGGTTCCGGGGAGAATTTGACCGTGCACATCAGCGATGCGGTGTGCAGCCATTTTTCCAATCGGACGATATTATCCGACGGAGCCGTCAACTCAGACCAGACGGCGTCCAGGGTCGATTCTCCGACCGGCAGGGGTCCGAACGGCATTTCACGGGTGACGTGGTCAACGGTGAACCGAAGCCATCCATGGGACCCGGGGGGAAATTCGAGTCGTGGCATATCGTTGAGGTCCGCCCTCCCCGCCTTGGTGTCGCCTTCCGCCAGCACCCGACCCGACAGATCCATGGCCTGCACCCTGGCGACGAGACGGGCCCCATGGGACTTTTCCAGCAGGCGGATACCCAGGTGGGCGATGGGAGCAACCGCTCCGGGACTGTCGGAGGGTTTGGCCTTGGCGTAGCGAGCGGTGACGTTCACGGCGGCGACGGACTGGCTATCCCGGGCCCAAACCATCGGAAAATAAACACCCTCCCGTTTCCAGGACGTGGCAAAAATGGCGTGCCTCTGGTCATCCGCCCTGGCCTGACCGGCATCTCCGACGAACCAGCCCCGGTCGAGGCCGGCAGCGTCATACTCATCGGCCCCGGTGAAATGCCAGTCGCCATCCCAGATTTCCGCCCAGGTATGATTTCCCCGTTCGTTCATCCAGACGAACGTACCGACGGCTCGGGCTGGTATGCCGACCGACCGGCAGGCATCGACGAGAATCACCGACAGACCGGTGCAGGTGGCCTTGCCCAACGCCATGGATTCGGAGGGACTTTGATTGGGACGTTTACGTCCGGTGTTGTAATGGACGTTGACCAGCTTGAAGAGGTCGCGGTTGAGAATCTGGGCGGCTTCCGTGGCTGAGTGCGCGTCCTTGACGAGTTCCCGGGCTCGGGCATGGAAGTCGGCCCGCCAGGGGTCACGGGGTTCATCAAAAACCGCATAGGGCAGGACATCATTGAGGAAGACGTCCTCTGGAACCTCGCGGGCCCAGGGAAACTCCGTCCTCGCCTGGAGTGCGAGCTCCAGGTTTTCCATCAGGAACGCGGCGGAGAGAGTGTCGCGGTCGGATGGGGGCATGTTTTCAACCAGAAACCGCGCCGCGTGGGCTCCGGGTTCGCCAAACCGGGTGAGCGCCGAGGCGATAAAATCATCGGTGGCGGCGGCCGAGGCCGACCACGCCACGCAGAGGAGCAAGGAAAGAAATCGCACCCCGGAAGGATATCCATTTCGAAGACCAAATCCAAGTCATCCATCGATAAGCGATTTCCCCGGACAGGAACGGGACGAGGACAATGAGGAGGTCGGCCCAGCGGGTCCAGGTCGGGTCCGGGAAGCCGAAGATGAAGGTGATCAGGGCATTTCGCACCGCCATCATCCGGCCAAAGTGAACGCCAAAAAAGAAGGTGACGATCATCATGGAAGAGACCATGCCGAACGGAAGCCAACCCGGGAAACGGTCGAATCCGATGGGCACGGTTCCCCGGGTCCGACACGGTCGATAAAGGAGGATGGGTGAAGTGAACAGCCCGTAAACCAGACCGGCAAGGGCCATTTCCCAGGGAGGAGGGGTGTCGGTCGTGACGCGGTCGACCAGCCACCCTGCTGAAAAACGATCCAGAGCAGGCGCGGCCTGCCAGGCCAGCATCCATCCTGAACCGCTCAGGGTCATCCACAGCAGGGCGAAGCGAAGTCCCCAGGGTCGGACAACGGTTGCCTGAAGGACCCCCATTCCGAATCCCAGGACCGACAGGACCCCCCAACCCTCGCTGAAGATCAGACATTGGAGCAGACCGAGGATGCTGGCGGCAATCCAAAGCCAGCTGTTCCGCACCGAACCGCGCAGCCAAAGCCACTGAACCGACCCCACGGCCCCCGGCAGCAGCAGGTGAAGAAAGATGCCCCAGACGCGGCCGACCCGCGGATGATGGTTGAAGAGCAGGCTGACCAGACTGGCGGACAGAAAGAAAATCAGGAGGTGCGAACCCGTCCAACCCCACCCACGAACCCACACGGTCCCCCGTGGTGAAACGACAGTCGGAGAGACAAGCGGTTTCAAAGGGGGGCCGACTTTGGGGGTCGCCTGGTCTGGCATCAGGGGCAGAGTGCCGGCCCAAAGGAGAAACTGCAACCGGCAGGAGGAACGGATCAGAAATGGTTCGATTGAATGATCGACTCGACATCCCAGTCCACAAAGGGTCAATTGTCTGTCTGTCGTCCGCAAAATTCCAAGCTTCCCGAACCTAATCGAACGCCATTAGCCTCCGCTCTGATCATGCGTCCTTTCAAACTTACCCTCGTTTTCCTCCTGGTCATCGCCGGATGGGTCCAGGCCGCTCCCCCGACCACTCTGCAACTGAAGAAGGGAGACCACATCGCCATCGTGGGTGGCGCCTTTGCCGACCGGATTCAGCATTCAGGCTATTTGGAAACGTTTATCACCGCGAAATACCCCGCCGACGAACTGGTGTTTCGAAACCTGGCGGTCGCCGGGGACGAGGTGGTCGTTCGTCACCGGTCGGACAATTTTGGGTCTCCGGACGACTGGCTCAAGCGGGCTCAGGCCGACGTGGTCCTGGTTTTCTTTGGCTACAACGAATCATTTCACGGACCCGAGGGGATCGAGAAGTACAAGAGTGACCTGGAGGCTTATGTGAAGCATCTCCAGGGGCAGAACTATTCCGGCAAGGGATCGCCCCGCGTGGTGCTTTTGTCGCCGGCGGCACAGGAGAAGCACCGGGACCCAAACTTTCCCGACCCGAAGTCCAATAACGCGAACATCCAGTTGTACGCGCAGGCCACGGCAGAAGTGGCCCAGAGTGCCGGTGTGCTCTTTGTCGACCTTTACAAGCCGTCGCTGGCCGCATTTGCCGCAGCAGCCGCCCGCGGGGAGTCGCTGACCGTCAATGGGGTCTATTTTACCGAGGCAGGTGACAAGGCGATCACGCCGGCCATCTACCAGGGATTGTTTGGAGTGCCGGCACCGGACCTGAATCTCGAGAAGCTCCGGGCGGCGGTGAACGAAAAGAACGCCCAATGGCATGCCCGCTACCGCACGGTCGACGGCTACAATGTCTACGGCGGTCGTTCCCAGCTGGTCTATAACGACATCAGCAACTACAAGGTGATGCAGGAGGAAATGTCGGTGCGGGACACCATGACCGCGAATCGGGATCGGCGCGTCTGGGGAGTGGCCCAGGGCCGCGACCCCGAGGTGGATGACAGCAACCTCCCCCCGGTCACCAAGGTTCCGACCAACAAGAAGGGTGATCTCCCCGACGGTTCCTACAGCTTTTTGACCGGCGAAAAGGCCATCGACAAGATGACCCTGCATCCCCACCTCAAGGTCAACCTCTTCGCCAGCGAAGAACAGTTTCCCGAGCTGGCCAATCCGGTTCAGATGGCCTGGGACACCAAAGGTCGCCTCTGGGTGGCCGTCTGGCCCAATTATCCGGAGCGGACTCCGGACAGCACCAAGGGCGACAGCCTGATCGTCCTGGAAGACACCGATGGCGATGGCCGGGCTGACAAGGTCACGCATTTCGTGGACGATCTAAATGCCCCCACCGGATTTCAGTTCTACAAGGACGGTGTGTTGTTGATGCAGGCACCGGATCTCTGGTTTCTGCGGGACACCGACGGTGATGGCAAGGCCGATACCCGGGAGCGCGTCCTGATGGGTATGGATTCTGCGGATTCCCATCACACCGCCAACGCCATCGATCTGGATCCGGGTGGTGCCATTTACCTGAGTGACGGCGTGTTTCATCGCACCCAGGTCGAGACCGCGGCCGGTCCGGTCCGGAATGATGACGCTGCCATTTACCGCTTCGATCCCCGCACGTTCCAATTTGAGCGGTATGTGGCCTACGGTTTCGCCAACCCCCACGGCAAGGTGTTTGATTACTGGGGCAACGACCTGATTACCGACGCCACCGGCAACAACACCTACTTTGCCCCGGCTTTCAGCGGTTCGATTGATTATCCCCACAAGCATCCGGGCATGAAGGAGTTTTGGGACCGCCCATCCCGTCCCTGCCCGGGCACCGGGATGATCAGCAGCCGGCATTTCCCCGCGGAAATGCAGGGCAATTTCCTCAACCTGAACGTGATCAGCTTCCAGGGCTGTTTCCAGGTCAAGGTGACGGAAGACGGTTCGGGACTGAAGGGCGAGACCATCGAGAATCTGTTCTCTTCCACGGACCCGAACTTCCGACCCTCCGCCATCTGCGTCGGGCCGGATGGTGCTCTTTACTTCACCGACTGGCAGAAGCCGCTGATCGGCCACATGCAGCATCACTTGCGCGATCCCAACCGCGACAAAACCCATGGCCGTGTCTACCGGATCACCTACGAGGGCCGACCCCTCCTGAAGGCTCCCAAGATCGACGGTCAGCCCATCGAGGCGCTTCTGGAACTCCTCAAGGAACCGGAAAACGGGACCCGCGAGCTGGCCAAGGTGGAATTGGGCGCTCGTGATTCTTCCAAGGTCATTGCCGCCACCCGGCAATGGGTGGCCCGACTGGACACGAAAAGCCCGGACTACGCCCACCAATTGACCGAGGCGTTGTGGGTCCATCAATGGCACAACGTGGTGGACACCGCCCTGTTGGAGAAAGTCCTGAATCTGCCCGACCACCATGCCCGGGCTGCAGCCACCCGTGTTCTCGGTTACTGGCGGGATCGCATCCCCAATGCCCTGGCCCTCCTTAAATCGTCGGCCGACGACAGCCATCCCCGCGTCCGCCTCGAGGCGGTCCGTGTGGCCAGTTACTTCCGTGAAGCGCAGGCTGCGGAAATCGCCCTCGCGGTGGTCAAACAGCCGACCGACTACTACCTCGATTACACCCTGGGCGAGACACTGCGCCAACTGGAACCGCAGTGGCGGAAGGCCATCGCCGACGGCAAGCCGTTTGCCGCGGATAATCCGGCCGGCGTCGAGCGCCTGATTGGTGGCGTCAGCACTCCCGAATTGGTCAAGCTGCCCCAGACTCCCGGGGTGTTGTCCGCCATCCTTCACCGGGCGGATGCGTCGGACGCCGATCGCGCTGCCGCTCTCGTTGCCCTGGCCCAGAAAACAAAGCAAACCCGCCTCGCGACCCTTCTCGGTTTGGTCGATGAGACCAGCAAGTCCAATGGGGAAGTCGCCGGCCAGTTGGCCCGGTTGCTTCCCACCGTGGACCGGGCGGACCTCCAAAGCTCCCGCGCCAAAATCCAGCAATTGACCGACGGTACCCATCCGGACGGCGTGCGTCGTGCCGGTTGGGCCGCCCTCGCACTCGCAGATGGTTCCTTCACCACCGTCTGGCCCGCCGCCAGCAAGTCGGTGGGCTCCCTCGCTGATCTGTTGAATGGTATCCCCGTGATTCCCGATTCCGACTTCCGGGCGAAGGCGTTTCCCGAGGTCAAGCCGTTGCTGGGGGATTTCCCGGCGGATATCGCAGCGCTGACCGCAGGTGGCCGTAAAGCGGTGGGACGGTATGTCCGGGTGGAACTTCCGCGACAGGGCACCCTGACTCTGGCTGAGGTGCAGGTCACCAGCGATGGCCAGAACATCGCACCGTCCGGCAAGGCCAGCCAGTCGAGCACCTCCAACGGAGGCTCTGCGGACCATGCAATCGACGGTCGGACCGACGGCTCGTTTGGGTCGGGCACCCAGACCCATTCCATTGAGAATGAAAACCATCCCTGGTGGGAGGTGGACCTCGGCAGCGAGCGCGCCATTGATTCGGTGACGCTTTGGAACCGGACGGACGCCGAGCTGGGCAAACGCCTCGAAGGCTACACGCTGTCGGTTCTGGCGGGTGACCGCCACGAGGTCTTCAGCGCCAAGGGTCAGCCGGCACCGGCGCCCAACGCGATCATCATCGTCGGTGGTGACCCCGTGGGTCAGCTGCGCCGCGCCGCCATCGCCGCCGCCATCAGCATGGGTCGCGAACCGGAGACCGTTTTTGCCTCTCTCACCCGCCTGATTGGCAAGGGTGAACAAGTGACCCTGGCAGCCCAGGGAATTCGCACCCTGCCCCGGGCCAACTGGCCCAAAGCCGAGGCTGGCGAAGCCGCCAAAGCGCTGGTGGCCTGGGCGAGGAAGGTTCCGGCCTCGGAACGGACCTCGGAAGATTACATCCAAACCGTTCAGACGGCCGGTGATCTGGCCGGGCTCCTGCCGTCAGCGGAGGCAGCTTCGATTCGGAAGGAACTCCGGGACTACAGCGTCTCCATCTTCGTCATCCGGACCGTTCGCGAGCAGATGCGGTACGATACCCCCCGGGTGGTTGTCCAACCGGGCAAAGCCTTCAAGTTCATCATCGAGAACGCCGACTTCATGCCCCACAACCTGGTGGTGGTGAAGCCCGGAATCCGGGAAAAGCTGGGCATGGCCACGGCCAATATGCGTCCGGATGAACTCGACGGACGCGGTCGCCCGTATCTTCCCAAGGGAATTCCGGTTCTGGCAGCCACCAAGTTGATTGAATCCGGTCAGAAGGCGGTCCTGGAATTGACGGCTCCCGAACAGGAAGGTGACTACGAGTACGTCTGCACCTACCCCGGTCACTGGACACTCATGTACGGGACCCTGGTGGTCACCCGGGATATCGACGGCTATCTGGCCGCCCACCCGGTCGCCGTGCAGGCTGCCGGTCCAAAACCGACCAGCGAGTAAGCCAGGAGGAAATCCCGCCCTGCGGGTCAAAATCGAAAGGGGGCAATGAACCAGGTGGGTTCATTGCCTCTTTTTTTGGAACGAGGAAGGACCATTTCCAGTCGGGCGCAGGCTCACCGACCTGAGGATTGACCACAGAGGACTCAAAGAGCACAGAGAAAGAAGGGGTGGGTGATGGGTACGCTCGCCCC
>CAIPFS010000246.1 GCA_903864375.1 uncultured Verrucomicrobiota bacterium | reverse complement strand
GCCCTGCTGGATGAGGCGGAGGGAGCCGATATCCTGATGGTTAAACCGGCCGGAGCTTATCTGGATGTCATCTCAGAACTCCGACGCGCCACCCGTCTGCCTCTTGCCGCCTACCAGGTCAGCGGCGAGTACGCTCAAATCCACGCCGCAGCGCAGTTGGGATGGTTGGACTACCGAAAAACCCGGGACGAATCACTCCTGGCGATCCGGCGGGCGGGAGCGGATATGATCCTGACCTATTTCGCCAAAGAAATCGCCGTGGAACGCCAGTCCTAGAGCCGTTGCTCTGCCCCTCTCATGCGATGTAGTGCAGCGATCGATCCGAGCCTGGATCGTCGAAGTGCACCCCGTCCATGTCGGTGCGACCGGGGTCTGTCTCCACTCCCATTTGACCGATGGGATGTCGTCCCCCCTTAAAATATTGAACCGTTGAGAATCGGGCGCCCGGTTGACGGCCCGCCGGGTCGAGGATGGCGACGGCGAGAAAATAGCGACCGATGGGAACGTCCTGCGGCAATGAAAATTCGCACTGGAAGCGAATCGGTATTGCTGCAACCCGGTAGATTCCCTGACGGTCATCCCATTGGTCGCCGGGAAGGCATTGGCGTAGATCCGCACCACTACAATCCGCCCCCCAGACGACCCGGCGGCTTTCAGGCTCCAGCAGACTCACTTCCAGGGGCCAATTTTCGTAAAACGGTGTCGAACCCAGATTTCTCAGTTGAATGCCAACCGAAGCGGGCAGACCGCGCGTCCATCGGGATGGAAATGTGACTTCATCCACCACAAGGCGATATCCCAATGCCCGTTGGACTTCTTCGGCACCCACTCTCGATGACTGCCGGTCTTGGGAGTAATCCGACACCCATCCCAGGTGATTGGCGTGCAGACGTCGAATGGTGTTGATGAGGTGGGTGCAATGCCCCGGATCCGACAGCGTATCATCCGGGTCGTTGCCGGGTTGACGCCGATACTGTCCCCAATCGTAGGCCACCTCCCCTCCAATCGGGGATGTTTTCCAGCGGGGACCGAGCGCCTCAATGGCTGCACCATGGGTGTTCATCTGGTCCACATGGGCAAAGGAGTCCCAATGAATCCCAAAGTGAAATTCCTTAAAATCCCACGGGTGACGCACCATCACCTTTCTGTTCTTGAAAGCCTCTGTAAATGCCCGACCCAGGATTTGTTGGAGCTCACCCGAAACGACCGGATCATGCTGTTCACCCCATTTGCCGATCAATCCCATCTCAACATAGCCTACCCGCGGATCCTGGTCCCAGCACGCCCCCAGCCTGCCGACCAGTCGCAGGAGTCGATTTCGGAACGTGGGACTGGTGTAGTCGCCCGCCCGAAGGTCTGCGGGCCAGTATTTTTCGGATTCTCCCGACCAATGGAGGTAGACCCTGGGAATCACTTTGATATTTGCCTCCGCCAGGCCATGCCAGGCCTTGTTACAGACGGATCGAATGCGATCTTCACCGTCGGATTCGGCATCCTCGATCTGGTTCCAACGGATGTACTGTCGGACGAGGGAGGCGTACTCGTGTTGAAACGCTTGGGGACCCAATTCCGGTCGAAACCCCATCAAGGGATTCCGGAGGGCGGATCGATACTCGGCAGGACGGACCACGACGGGATTGGGCGATGAGCGAAGCACCGGATCCCCCAGGGACCCCGGAGGTGCGGCCTTGCCCACCCACCCCATCCCTGTGCTCGCAGCCACTCCAGATAAAAACTGCCTGCGGGTCAACGGATGGGCTGTCGTTTTCATAGCGATTTACGTTTCTGGAACCCCCGACCGACCCCAACGCCGCCAAAGCCAGGCCCCGCCCACCAATCCCAAAATGGCTGCCGCCACCACGTCGGAAAGCCGGTGGGCTTGAAGGAAAATCCGCGAAGCACCCACCAAAACGGTCAGGGCGAGCGCGACCAATCCCCAGCGTCGCCGCGCAACCAACAGAACGCCCGCCGCCCCGGCCACGGTCGAGGTATGTCCTGACGGGAACGCTGCAAATTCGTGCCGGCCGAACGTCCAGTGCCCGGCATGATAGGGCCCGTACCACCCTTGTTCCACGGCCGCGCTGGGTCTCGCGCGTCCGATGATGCTTCGCAACAAGGTTCCGGTCGCACCACAAAGGGCCGCACCCACCAGGGCCATTCCAACCCATCGTCGATAGTCTCTCGGACCCCACCGGCGGACGGCAAAATAAGCGCCGCCAAGAAAGGCGATGACCGGTGGCCAATCCAGAATTCGGCTCACCAATTCCGCAACCCATCGAAGTCCGGGTGTGGAATTCGAGCGAACCCAGAGAATGACATCGTCATCGAAATAAAAGGCCGGTGCCAGAAACGCCACCGCCAGAACGATGACCCATCGTCCGTCCCAGGCCCGCTCCTTCGGCACGACCCGGGGTGGGTTTTTCAAGGGCGAATTCTCCGATGGATTCACCGGGACAGCGGACTCAGCCATCGCGGAATAGTGGAATGAGTCCTGAGGTCAGGCGAGCTTCAACTTCCAGCCTTGATTTGGGGCACCAGCCTTCCTTGTTTTACCTGAAATCGTTATCTTTTCGCCAACAATCATGGGATCCAACGGCATCACTCGTCGATCATTCCTCCAACACCTGGGCACTCTTGGAGCCGGAACCATCGTCGGTTGTTCATCGGGACCATCAAGCTGGCCGATTCTTGACAGCCACACCCATTTTTACGATCCGCGCCGTCCGGAAGGCGTGCCCTGGCCATCGGAAACAGACCCCATACTTTATCGTCCCGTTCTGCCGGAGGAATTCCGAAAACTCGTCCACCCCCTGGGCGTCCGCGGAACGGTGGTGGTCGAAGCCAGCTCCAGGGTCGATGACAATCAATGGGTCCTGGATTTGATCGCACAGGATCCGTTTCTGGTGGGCCTCGTCGGAAACCTGCCGGTGGGTGGAGCCACATTCGAGCCGGCATGGGCGAAGTACCGGAAAAATCCAAAATTCCGGGGAATTCGCATTCACTCGGAACAGGTCACCGCCGCACTCCAACCTTCCCGTGAATTGGACCAACTCATCGAGGTCAGCCGTGCGGGTCTGACGCTGGATGTCCTGGTGGGCCCTGGGCAACTAGGCGAGGTGGCGACCCTGGCTGACAAACTCCGGTCTACCCGAATCGTGGTGGATCATTGTGCCAACGTTCCGATGGGGAGGGCTCCCCATCCGAGTCCGTGGGTATCCGGATTGGCCGCATGCCACTACGCACCCAATGTCTCCATGAAGGTCTCCGGATTGGTGGAGGGCACTGGACGAAGCCAGGGGGATGCCCCCCGGGATTTGGAAGTCTACCGCCCGATCATCGACACATTGTGGCACGTCCTTGGCGAGGATCGCCTCATTTTCGGAAGCAACTGGCCCGTCTCGACGCGCTTTGCCCCCTATCCAACCGTTCTTGGAATCGTTGAGGACTTCTTTCGTGAGGTGGGGGCCACCGCGGCGAGGAAGTATTTCCACCGGAACGGTGAACGGATTTACGGCGTTCGATTGCCCGGCTGAGGACTATTGCCGCCGTTAATGGGGCCAAAGGAGCCGATCTCGAGCGGATCGAACGGCCGCTGCCGCTTCAGTGGCCGTCGCGGCGGTGGCTGTCAGGTGTCCCATCTTGCGTCCCACCCGGGGAACCGCCTTGCCATACAGATGGAGCTTGATGGCCGGATCGGACAAGGCCGCGGCCCAATTGGGCACTCCACCGGCCAGTTCCCAGATATCCCCGAGGAGATTTGCCATGGCGGCCGGTGCCCGGAGGGTGGACGCCCCCAACGGAAGACCACACACAGCCCTTAATTGTTGTTCAAACTGGCTCGTGGGGCAGGCGTCCAGGGTCAAATGCCCTGAATTGTGGGTTCTCGGAGCCAGTTCATTCACCAAAAGACCACCCTGCCGGGTCACAAAGAGCTCGACGGTCAGCAGGCCCACCACCTGCAGCGACTCCAATACTCCGCGCGCCAGCTCCATCGCCTCGCGATATAATGTCGGTGGAATGCCCGCCGGAGCCACGGTCACGTCCAGAATATGGTGCGCATGGGCGTTTTCAAAAACTGGGAAACCCTCGAAGCTTCCATCCAGCCCCCGCGCCGCCACCACGCTGATCTCCCGATCAAAGTCCACGCACGCCTCCAGGATCCCCTCCACTCCGTACAATCGTTCAAAGGCACCCGGGAGCTCCTCCCTACTCTCCAACCGTTGCTGGCCTTTTCCGTCGTAGCCAAAGGTCGCCGTCTTGAGAATCGACGGGAGCCCCAATTCCATTGCGGCGTGCTGGAGTTGCCCCAGAGTGGCCACGCGCCGGAACGGGGTCACGGGAAACCCATTCTGGGACAGGTATTCCTTTTCCCGGAGACGATGCTGGGTGGTGTGAAGGACTTTCCCATCCGGACGGACCGGCACGAACTCAGCGGCCGCCGCACTGGTGGCACTCGGCACGTTCTCAAACTCAAAGGTCACCACTCGAACGCCCCGGGCAAAATCACGAACGCGATCCAAATCCTCATAGGGGGCGACCACTTCCACGTCGCCAATTTGACCGGCGGGAGAATCGGAGTCCGGTGAGTAAATGTGGACGCGATAACCCATCTGCCGGGCCGCAATGGAAAACATGCGCCCCAACTGCCCACTCCCCAACACGCCGAGGGTCGCCCCCGGTAAAATCATTCGATTCGACATCCGGACGAGAGCCTATGCCAATCCTGCCGGGGAAGTGAAGCCACCACGTTCGATCCATCCCGTTACGGAACGCCGGGCCATTCCATGGCCGGAACCATCGGGGTACAGGAAATGCCCCGCGATCGAAGGCTTACGGTTCTGCATCCCCCGTAACACCCTTTGGCATCCCGACGACGGTCAATGCCGCCACCCCAAACAATAGAGAGGAATACAGAAGGGCGTGGCGGTAATCGTTGACCCGGGAGAAGATGCCGAAATAGATGGTGCCCCCGGCGGCGGCAAGCCGCCCGATATTGTAACAGAATCCCGCACCGGTGGTCCTCAAGAGGACTGGGAAAAGGGGAGGAAGCCACATGGTAAAAAGGGCAAAAACACCCTGCCAGACCCCGATCCCTATGAACCAAGCGTAGTTGGCGGTCAGGCTCCAGTCAACGCTGAAGGCCGCCACCAGCGTCAATCCGTAGGCAAGCAGCATCCCGAAAACCGCCCGCCGATAGCCCCAATATTTAGCGAGTGCGCCGGCCAGAACATTTCCCGCCACCGAACCGAGCATCAGCCAGGCCACCCCGATCACCACGACGTGGTTTTGACCCGCTGCGGTCAGGGTTCGAACCTCCGGGAGGCTTCGAAGATGGGCCTGTTGCCAGAACATGAAGGTCCAGTGCCCGGTCAGTCCCAACGCACAGAGCAACAGGGTGGGCCAGGTCACCCGCGAAACCGGCGTGCAAAACAGGTCCAGAAACCTTGGATTCGAGCGGTCGGCTTCCGACGTCGCCCCCGGCACCTGCGGAGGCCTTTCATTTCGATGTCGCGCGGCCTGCCACTCGGCTGTCTCCGGCACGGAACGCCGGATCCACAAGACAAGCCCGGCCGGCAGGACACCCACCAGAAACAGCCAGTTCGGCGCCTGATCTGCCATCAGATAGCCGGCGAGGCAGGCCAGCAGGACGCCCACATTGACCGCGGATTGCAACGCCGCCGCGATCCAGGGTCGCCAGCGTTTCGGCCAACTCTCGGACAACAACGACGCTCCCACGGCCCATTCACCACCGATGCCCAGGGCCGAAAGGAATCGAAACACAAGAAGATGCCACCATTGGGTCGATATCGCGCTCAATCCGGTGAAAGCAGCGTAGGTCAAGATCGTCAGAGAGAGTGCCCGGCTTCGACCCATACGGTCTCCAATGCATCCAAATACCAGTCCACCCAATGCCCATCCCGCGAGGAATCCCGCGCTGATATAGGCCCCATGCAGCGCCACCGATGGATCCCCAGGGGGAGACTTGAGCAATTGGGCAACAAACGGCGCAGCCACCAGGGTGTAGAGATGCATGTCGAGGCCGTCGAACATCCACCCCAACCACGCGGCAAGTCCGGAGCGGCGTTGCTCAGACGTCAGGGTGCGCCAGGCGCGAACCGGCAGGGACAAAGACATGGCAGGTTTCGGAGGAGACCGAATGGCCGGGGTGTGACGCAAGAGCGAACACAAAAAACTGAAACAAAAGGCCCGGACTCCAACAACAGATAGAAACCGAAGAAAGGTCAAATCTGGTGCGGTTTACCTTTGACACAACGTGTTCACGCCTATAAACCGTTCGCGTCACCCCCGTCGTCCCTAAGACAGCCTATGACTGCGCTTCCTCGCATTTCTGAAACT
>CAIPFS010000245.1 GCA_903864375.1 uncultured Verrucomicrobiota bacterium | reverse complement strand
TCCTGCAAGTCCTCAGCGTCAGCGCTTTTGAGCAAATACCTCTCTACCAGCTCTTTGCCAATGATATGCCTCCTGTAACTACTCTTAAACCTCTAGAAACACCACTTTTGGGCGGTTTTTGACTGGACACTACTGCGCTCCTGCAAGTCCCAAATCATTGCGGGGATCATCACCTCTCCCGCTTTAAAGGCACCGTGGTAGCGAGGATGCCGATCCGGACCTACGGTGCGGGTTGATTCAAGCGGGTAAAGACGGCTACCCTCCCTTCCCATGTCGCGTATTCTAACCCTTTGCCTCCTCATGGCAGCGATCGTGGGCCCTCTCGCCGCCGACCGGTACGATATCGTTCTTCGGAATGGCCTGATCTGCGACGGCTCGGGTGCCCCTCTTATTCCCGGCGGGGTCGCCATCAACGGAGACACCATCGCCAGGATCGGCGACGTTTCCTCGGACCACGGACGGACCGATATCGACGTCGGCGGCCAGGTGATCGCTCCCGGCTTCATCAACATGATGTCGAGCCACGACGCCCTTTTTGCCGATGGCCGCGGCCTGTCGGATGTGATGCAGGGGGTCACCCTGGAAATCTTCGGCGAAGGAGAGTCCATGGGACCTCTGAACGACAGCATGCGCGAAGAGGCCCGGCGGGACCAATCCGACATCCGGTACGATATCCCCTGGCATACGCTGAAAGAAGGCCTCGAAACCCTGGTTCGCCACGGTATTTCCCCCAATGTTGCCTCGTTCATCGGCGCTGCGACTCCCCGAATCCACGTGCTCGGTCGGGCCAACCGCGCCCCAACTCCTGCGGAACTGGACCGCATGCGCGCCCTGGTCGCCGGAGCCATGGAAGACGGTGCACTGGGAGTGGCGTCGGCCCTGATTTATCAACCTGGCAACTACCAAAGCACCGAAGAGTTGATCGCACTCGCCGAAGTCGCAGCTGCTCATAAGGGCATCTACATTTCGCACATTCGGAATGAAGGCGACCACGAATTGGAAGCCGTCCATGAATTCATCGCCATCGCCCGCAAGGCGCGCGTGCCCGCCGAGATTTACCACCTGAAAGTCTCCGGCGAAAAGAATTGGAAAAACCTTCCCCGAGTATTGGACGCCATCGAAGCCGCCCGTGCCCAGGGTCTTGCCATCACCGCCGACATGTATACCTACCCCGCTGGTGCCACGGGTCTTGATGCCGCCATGCCTCCCTGGGTCCAGGAAGGCGGCTTGGAAGAGTGGCGGAAGCGCCTGCAGGACCCGTCGATTCGCCAGCGCGTGAAGCAGGAAATGTTGACCAGCGAAAAGTACGACAACCTGATGCGCTCGGCGGGGAATCCCGACAATGTGCTGCTGGTGGGTTTCCGAAGCGAAAAGCTGAAACCATTCACCGGCAAGACCCTTGGCGAAGTCTCGCGCCTGCGGAACACTTCCCCGGAAGACACCGCCATGGACCTGGTGATCGAAGACGACTCCCGGGTTGAGACCATCTACTTTCTCATGAGCGAAGACAACATCCGCAGGCAGATCGTGCAACCCTGGCTGAGCTTTGCATCGGACGCGGGACCCGAGGGTGTGGACGGTGTGTTTCTGAAGTCCAGCACCCACCCGAGGGCCTTTGGCAACTTTGCGCGTGTTTATGCTAGATATGTGCGCGACGAAAAACTCCTGAGCGTGAGCGAGGCGGTGCGCAAGATGAGCTCGCTGCCGGCATCCAACCTGGGCATCACCCGTCGCGGGACGCTGCGTGCCGGGAACTTTGCCGACATCGCGGTTTTCGACCCGACAACGATTCAGGACCATGCCACCTTTGCCAAGCCCAGGCAGCTGGGGACCGGAGTTTCCGAGGTCTTTATCAACGGGGTCGAAGTGGTCCATCAAGGCACCCACACCGGGGCATTGCCGGGCCGCGTCGTCACGCGGGACAGACGGTAGTGTCGTGGTCGGCGCTCATTCCACCACCACCCGATAGAACCCACTTGCGCCGTTCGCGTTCTGATCGATGAACGTGAGCGTCTTTCCCGTGAGGCCAGTCTGCGCGCTTCCAATATTGGCAAACGTGGACCCGGAGAGTGCGATGTTGCGCTGAAGCTGATACGTGTGGCCAGTGTAACCGTCGATGGTGAGGGTGACGGTGGTGCCGACGCGGGTGCTGCTCTTCACCCGAACCAGGCTCGAATCCAGCACCAGCCCGAAGTTGGAGAAATCAGCAGGCAATAAGAGGGAGCCAGTGATGAGGTCGATGGTGCCGTAGTTGACCAGTTGGGTGCATACCGAGGCGTTGATCACACCACCGGAGGAGGCGAGAAGCAGGCCGTAGTTGATGACCGGACCGGTGAATGTGAGTGTCTCGGAACGGGCATCGATGATGCTGTAGTTCGTCACGGCACCAGCGATGGTCCCGCGGCCGGTGAGCGTTCCACCCAGAATGGTGACGTTACCCCCGGATGCCGTTAGGGCACCGCCATTCAAGGCAAGTGTACCGTCCACCAGATTGACGGACAATGCCCCCACGGGCTCCGTGAGGGTGAGACGTCCGCTGTCCACCTCCAGCATGCCGAAGAAGTTACCGGCCGTTCCAAGGACGCATTCGCTGGTCCCAGTCATATAAAAGGCACCCGTGCCGCTCAATGGGCCGGTGAAGCTGAGTTTCCGCGGTCCGGCCGGATCGTCCACGATGGCGAGATCGGCGACCCGATCGATATGCACCGCATTCGTCAGCGTGACGTCCACGGAATCGGCAAAGAGCTGCCCGGTTCCGTTGACCCGTACGCTGCTGCTGCCCAGGGCGGCTTGAGCATTGATGCCCAGCGCGCCGCCGGTGAG
>CAIPFS010000244.1 GCA_903864375.1 uncultured Verrucomicrobiota bacterium | reverse complement strand
GTCCGACCAGGGATGGGATACTGAAATCATCGTCTGCAATAACAATTCGACCGACCGGACCGCGGAAGTGGCCCAGGCGGGCGGGGCCAGAGTCGTCTTTGAACCGATCAATCAGATTGGCCGGGCCCGCAACACGGGGGCGGCGGCTGCCACTGGCGATTGGATTGTCTTTGTCGACGCCGACTCCCAGCCCTCCGCCGAATTGTTTGCGGCAGCTGCCAGGGCCCTTTCCAGCGGCAAGGTCCTTGCCGGTGGAACAACGATGAAGGTGGATTCCAACGCCTGGGACCTCCGGTGCATGCTTGAGGTGTGGAACCTGATCAGCCGGATCAACGGCTGGATGGCGGGTGCCTTCATTTTTGTCGAGGCGTCCGCATTCCGCCAATTGAATGGCTTCAGTCCGGACTTGTTCGTGGGTGAGGAATTGGACCTTGCGAACCGGCTGAAGTCCCTGGCCCGTACCCGGGGTCAAAAGATCGTGATCCTTCCCACAGCCCCGATGCTGACCTCCGCCCGTAAGACGGAGCTCTATACCCGGAAGGAACTCCTCCAGTTTTTTCTCCGGTTCATGCTCCGCCGCCGATCGACTCAGACCAATCGGGATGCCTGCAACGTCTGGTACGACGGTCGGCGTTGACTCACCAGCGCAGGGCCTTCAACCGACGGGCAACCTCCTCCACATTGGACCGGCTATTGAAGGCGCTGACTCGAAACCAGCCTTCACCCTGGCTGCCAAAGCCGCTGCCCGGAGTGATCACCACGTGAGCCTCCGCCAGGATCTTGTCGAATGCCTGCCAACTGGTGTAACCGGATGGGGTGCCCACCCAGACATAGGGAGCATTCACCCCACCGAAGACGGTCAAACCAGCCTCCCGGGCGGCCGCCACCAACAGGGCGGCGTTGCCCAGGTACCCCTCGACCAAAGCCCGGACTTCCGACTGCCCCTGAACCGAGTAAAGCGCTTCCGCCGCCCGCTGGCTTAGGTAGGAAACTCCATTGAACTTGGTGGTCATCCGTCGAAGCCAGAGCGGATGGAGCGGACGCAATTCCCCGGTTGAGCTCCGGGCCATCAATGATTTTGGCACCACCGTGTAGGCGCAGCGGAGACCGGTAAAGCCGCCGTTCTTCGAAAAGCTGCGGAATTCAATGGCGCAGTCCCGCGCTCCCTCGATTTCGTAGATGGAGTGAGGGACACCCGGTTCCGTAATGTAGGCCTCGTAGGCCGCATCGAACAGGATCACCGCCCCGTGCTGCCGCGCATATCGAACCCAGGCTTCCAACTGGGGACGGGTGGCCGCCGCCCCGGTCGGATTGTTCGGTGAGCAGAGATAAATGATGTCCACCGGCCCATCGGGCGGTTCCGGAACAAATCCGTTGGCCGCCGTGCAGGGAAGGTAGTGAATGCCGGCATAGGCCCCATTCGCATCGGCTTCGCCCGTGTGTCCGACCATGACGTTGGTGTCGACGTACACCGGATAGACGGGGTCGGGCACCGCAATGCGGTTTCCATCACCAAAAATATCCAGAATGGCGCCGCAATCGCATTTGGACCCGTCGCTAACGAACACCTCGTCGTCGGCAACATTCAACGCGTGGCGACGAAAATCGTTCTCGGCGATGGCATGTCGGAGCCACTCATAGCCCTGTTCGGGTCCGTAGCCATGAAAGGATTCCCGGACTCCCATTTCGTCCACCGCCGCGTGCAGTGCGCGGATCACGGCCGGAGGCAATGGCTCGGTCACATCGCCAATACCGCATCGAATCACCCGCGAGGCCACGGACGGGTTGGCCTCAACGAATGCACGCACCCGTCGTCCAATTTCGGGAAACAGATAACCGGCCTTCAGCTTTAAGTAATTGTCGTTCAGGAGCGCCATTGTGCAGCCTACGATATCGAGGGCTCCCGCGTGAGCAAGCCATTTACCAAAGGGGTGCTGCGGACAGTCTTTGGAAGCGCTCCGGGTCACCCGATAGCCCGGCTGGTCGTAGCGCAGACATTCCTGTCTGCCGTTTCGCCGACATTCCTGTCGGCTGAGCCGTGCCACGTCCCTTCACTCTCCGGAACACCCACGGC
>CAIPFS010000243.1 GCA_903864375.1 uncultured Verrucomicrobiota bacterium | reverse complement strand
GGATTTGGTCAGGGTTCCTTCCTGAACGCGGGTGACAAGCTGCTCCTGTTGAGCGACAAGGGTGAATTGACCGCCGCGCGATTCTCGCCGGAAAAATTCGAACTGCTGCGCCGCGATCAGGTCATCGGCGGCACCTGCTGGACCCCGCCCATTCTTGCCAACGGACGTTTGTATGTCCGAAATTCAGCCGGGGAATTGGTTTGTCTTGAAGTTGGTTCCAATCGCGCCATTTGAACCAGGTCACACCTGCCAGCGGCAGAATCCTCGTCGTGCGCGGAGGCGCGCTGGGGGATTTCGTCCTGACCCTCCCGGTCCTTGCCGCTCTCAAGCGTCAATTTCCGGGAACTATGGTCGAGCTCCTGGCCTATCCCCAATATGCGGCGATTGCCCTGCACTCGGGACTGGCCGACGCCGTGCGCTCCATTGAATCCCGATCGCTGGCCGGCTTTTTTGCACGCCAGGGATCTTTGGATCCCGGTTTGTCCGGGTACTTCGGTCAATTTCATGTCATCTTCAGTTACCTGTATGACCCCGATGAAATCTTCCGCGACAACTTGAGCCGGGTCACTCAGGCGCAATGGGTTCAAGGTCCCCATCGACCCAATGAAAGCTCACCCCGGCACGCCGCGGAACAGTTGCTTGGCCCCCTCGAAAAACTGGGGATTTTTGACGCTGATCCAGTTCCCCGAATCAAAAGCGGCAACGGAGATTTCCAGGCCCGGTGTCTGGCGGTGCATCCGGGATCTGGAAGTGAAAAGAAGAATTGGCCGGAAGCTGCCTGGACGGACCTTTTGTCAAAATGGACCTGCCGGACAGATCGTTCGATCCTGTTGGTTGGTGGAGAGGCAGAAGGATCGCGACTGGATCGCCTGGCTTCGGTTGTGCCTCCCCGGCAGCTCAAAATAGCCCGATCGCTACCTCTCGAGGTGTTGGGACAGCAGTTGTCGGAATGCAGCGGATTTATTGGGCATGATTCCGGGATATCTCATCTGGCGGCCGCCTGTGGATTGCCCGGTTTGGTGCTTTGGGGGCCAACCCAGGCGCTGGTGTGGCGACCCAATAGTCAACGCGTGGAGTTATTGATGGCCCGGGCGGGATTGGGGGAACTGTCGGTTTCCACTGTTCTGGGACGCCTGGAACCGCTTTGGGGGGAGTGGACGGCTTCCAAAGCCTGACTTGTTCCACTCCCTCACAATCCTCGAGGTCAGGCACTACTCCCGAAGGGTCGCTCCAAGGGATTGGTGCAGGACGCTCGCGATTCGGGCCTGCGACGCAGTGACCTCCTCCTCTTTGAGCGTCCTGTCGGCGGCACGGTAGGTGAAGGCATACGCCAGACTCTTGTGCCCTTGCAGTACGGGCGAACCACGGAAGAGATCGAATAATTCAACCGTCTCCAGATGCGGGGTCTTGGTCTGTCGGATCGCTGAGAGAATGGCCTCATGCGTGATCGACTCAGGGACCACCATGGCCAGGTCTCTTCGTACCAATGGAAACTGCGGCAGGGTCTTGAAACTGACCGTGGTGGATCGGCGTCGAAGAATCTGATCCAGGTCCAATTCCGCTACCCAGACCGGATCCCGGGCGTCATAGGAACGAGCAATCGCCGGGGCCAGTTGTCCAAGGCGTCCCAAGGGAATCCGACCGCCCAGGCTGATCTCCGCCGATTCCAAAAAATAACCATCAGACGCCCCGGATCCATTCCAGACCAGCCCGGAGAGTCCGAAGGCATCCGCAAAATCTTCAATCAGCCCCTTGAGGTCGGATCCGTCCAGCCGGGACTCTCGTTCCGCTCCTTCCCAGAAGCGGAGAGAGCGGACCCCGGTCAGAACCACTGCCAGCCTCCAACCTTCAAGGACCGCTCCATTCGAGGCTGAAAACGTCCGTCCGATTTCAAATAAACGGAGGGTCGTGTTCCGTTGGTGAAGGTTGTGACGCAACGAATCCAAAAGACCTGGGAGTAGGCTTGGGCGCAACTGGTCCATGTCGCTGCTCAGCGGATTTTCCAATGCCAGGGGCAGGATATCGACGTGGGTCAACGGACGGAGGGATCTGGCGCTGATCAACGTCTGGCCCTGGGCCTCGTCCAGCCCCAACCCATTGAGGATGCTGCGTGCCTCTGTGAGTTGGTCGAAAATCCCGTCGAATCGATGGGTCCCGATGGCTCCCCGTGGCGTTGTCGTTGGAATGCGGTCCACACCGAACAGCCGGGCGACCTCTTCGATCAAATCCGCCTCTCGCTTGAGGTCCACGCGGAAGGTGGGGACTTCAATGGTCAGGGAATCGGGAGTCGGTGCGGTTCCTCCGGCAGGCGGAATCAATCCCAGGCGGGCGAGATAGCCATCGATCTCGCGGGGCTCGAGACTGGTTCCCAGCAATTCGTTCACTTTGCGATACCGCAGGGTGATGCATTTCCGCTGGGAGGGGACCGGATACGATTCCACGGTTCCAGCGACGACGGTTCCACCCGCCAGTTCCGCGATGAGTGCCGCAGCACGCTGACTGGCATACTCCACACGCTCGATATCCGCTCCCCGCTCGTAGCGGTAACTGGCATCGGAGCGGAGTCCGGTCAGTTTACTGGTCCGACGGATTCCCGTGGGATGAAAATAGGCGGACTCCAGAAGGACGTCGGTGGTCTCTCCGGAAATCTCCGAGCTTTTCCCCCCCATGATTCCCGCCAGAGCCAGGCCCTGAACATCGTCAGCAATCAGCAGGCTGTTCCCGGGAAGCAATCGATCTTGTCCGTCGAGCGTGGTCAGCCGTTCGGATTCCTGACTCCTCCGGATGACGAGGGTGCGCCGTCCATCGGCACCCGGAGTCAGGGCATTGAAGTTGAAGGCATGCAGCGGTTGGCCAGTCTCCCAGAGGACGTAGTTGGTCACATCCACCACGTTGTTGATACTTCTCAAACCCACCCGCTCCAGGGTGGTTCTTAGCCAGTCCGGACTGGGGGCAATCCGGACTCCCCGAATCCATCGGGCGGTATACCGGGGACAGAGGTCCGGAGCCTCGATCCTGACAGCCAGCTTCGCATCCAATTCAGTGGGAACCTCGGAGACAGGTGGAAGGGTGACGGAGGGGATGCGCAGGGGATGACCGGTGATGGCTGCAATTTCACGCGCAATGCCGATCAGGCTGGTTAGGTCCGGGCGATTGGGCGTTATTTCAAGATCATAAACGGTATCGCTGCCCGGACGACCCAGAAACGTCCCGAACGCTTGTCCGACCACGGCAGTTTCTGGAAGGATCAGCAGCCCGTCTTCACCCTTGGGCAAACCCAGCTCATCCGCCGAACACATCATTCCGTGGGATTCCACACCCCGGATTTTTCCGACCTTGATGGTAAACGGTTCCTTGTCGCCAGGCTTGGGAGGAAGAGTACTGCCGGGAAGAATCAGCGGAACCTTGTCGCCTGCCTTGAAATTCTGTGCGCCGCAGACGATTTGCCGTTCGCCCGTGCCGTCAGCGACACGGCAGACCGATAATTTGTCGGCATTGGGATGCTTTTCCCGGGAAATCACCTGGGCGACGACAACCCCCTCGAAATCACCCCGCAACGGTTGCACCCCTTCGACCTCGATGCCGAGAAGGGTCAGGCGTTCTGTAAGTTCCTCGGTGGACCAATCAAAGTCCACATACTGCTTGAGCCAATTGACGGTGACTTTCATGAAATAGGCGGTGCCCAGTAGAACCTATTTCCCCCGGGACAACCAAGGCGAAATGGCTGGGGACGATGCATCGGTCCGCGGCAGGTGCCGCCGACGGGAAGCGCAGTTCCCGAGGGCTCACTGCTCAAGGCGGACAGATCGACCTGTCGGACGCATATAAAAAGCCGGACTCCTTTCAGCGGGTTCGGTCGCCTTTCGGCGACCGATCGATGGGGAATCCGGCGTATGAGGCCGAAAAGTGGCGGGAACCCGCCGGTCCTCCGGGTTCGTCGGGTGGTCCAAACGAAGGGGGAATCCCGGTGGGTGTGGTCTCAGGCCTTCAGCTCGCAAATCCGGTGGTGGAGGTCATGGAGGCCTCGGTCACCTGCGAGCCCTTCTTCCGGGCAATGGCCACCACAAGAACGCCCGCGGTCAGGATGCCGACGACATGGGCCGGTTCCGGAGCAGCGACCAGGGTGATTTTATTGCCGGTGACCGTGGCCACGTGAATGCCGGGAGCCGCCCCGGTTTCGCCCGGGAGACTTCCCCAGGCCTGGGAGCGCACCGTCCAGTTGTCGGATTCGAAACCAGAACTGCCGGGATTATCAAAGACGATTTTGTCCCACGTGACGTCAGGCTTGCCGAAAACATTGAGGAACGCGAACGGTTCCGAGCTGTCTTGCCCTTGAAATTTGGTTGTCGGATTGCCGAAATAGCTTTTCGGCAAGGAATCAAGAATGGTCTTGGTGTTAAAGGTGGCCACCAGTTTGTCGCCGGAATAGAACGAGAGTGTGTTGTAAGGATCGCCCGCAGACCACCATAAGCCGAAATAGGAACTGGGCTTGTTCAGCTTGACTACCGTTTCGTCGATGGCGTTGCCGCCACCCACTCCTCCGGGAGACGCACTCTGGACGGGGTAGTACCCGGTGCCGGTGGCTCCGCCGTACAAATTCGCCTTTTGGAGGTAAACCTCGTCAATGGTTCCGACTCCGGACCAGGTGAGGTCCTTATATGCCCCGGCACCATTTTTGGCCCACGAGCTGAAATCCGTCACCGTGGTGTCCTTCAAGGTCGAGTTGACCGCCGTTGGATTCTCAAAGTAGGTGATGGTCAGACCCTGCTGGGCTTGTCCGAGGGCAGCCAGGGCGGACACCATGGAGGCCAGGACGGCGATTTTTTTGTTCATTTTGTTCATCGTGTTTTCGAATTAAGGGTTTTGCTAAAAATTTGAGAGGTCGCCATTAGAGGTTTCCAGTAGCCTTGGTTGACCGGGAATGGCGCGCTCCGGCCAGCGACTTGGCTGTCAACGACCACAGAGCGATGACAGCCAGCACTGCGGCCCATCCACCAATCTGATGCCAGGTGCCACGAGCCGCGTCAGGACCGAAGCCGACCGCCATGGCGATGATCGAGCAGACACGCACCGTGTTCGCAACCCAGGCGAGCACCGGCAGAGATGCCACCATCCACCAATACGAACGGGACTTTCCAAACTCGATCCAGGTGAGCACGAGACCGCCCATCAAAATGGCCTGCAAGGAATTCATTCCGGAGCAGGGTGCGGCGACTTCAATCGGAATCCCATTGACCAGAAGGTTGGTTCCTTCGCGGACCACGGAGAATCCAGACATGATGTACGCGTGGTCAGCCACCCAGGCCGCGGAAAGTCGGAACCACCAGCCCACGGGGGCGAGGTCAAGGGAAACCCAGGGAAAAGCCAGAGCGGGAAGAATGGCCAGACGATTCAGAAGTCGAAGATTGCCGAGGGCCCTCTTCTGAATCCAGCACCAGAGTAGGAGCGTCCAAGCCGCGGCCAGCAAAATCGTCAGGTCCAGGAGAACACCGGCACCGGTCAAAACCGCCACCACACACAGTGGGCGACGAGCCAGGGTCCAGGGACCCGCCCGGAATCGCCAGGGTGCGCCAAGCCAGACGAAGAGCGGTACGGCCGCCAGAATGGGGACTGTTTCCTCGTAAGCAGAGAGCCATGCCAGATCACGAATCCAAATCCAAATCGCCGCAGCCAGCAGGGACGTCAGGAACACCAGGTCACCTGCAGCGAGTCCCGTGGTTGCGACCCAGTGCTCGGCTCGGGCGAGCCGCGCCTGGAGCGGACGCAACGCCGGAATCCCTCCGGTTGCTGTCCTCAATTTGGCGGCCCAAAACATCATGAGATGAGGCAGAAGCAGACGGCGTGCCAACTATCCAAAACGGGGGATGAACGATATTTTCAGCGATAAACCAGGTCGGCGAATACCTGATCGGGAGTATTCAGGATGTTTCGCTCATCAAATGTCTCGATGTCGAGCAGCGAATCCGAACGGAAACCAATATTGGCAATGCATCTGCAATGCAATGCCGTCGTGCAACTCTCATTGCAACCGGCGTTGAGTGCACTGGCTTGCGCAATCGTGTCTCCAGGTGTTATTCTATAATAGGTGCCGACGGGGGGCAGGGTTGGTTTAAGTCTTCCGGCGGTGTTTGGCATGGTCCGTGCTCCGGGGTGCTTTGTCTTTCTTCCCCTCAAGATCCAATGAAACCGTTAATCTGTTCCTGTCGGAACCTGAAGCCATGATACGCCGCCGTCCGCTGATATTCCTGATCCTCATCGCATGTCTTGGGATCTCTGGAGGGATTGGATTCCGGGTGTGGCGTGTGAAGACAGCAGCGCAACGGGAACTCACGGCTCTGGGACGGGCTCAAATTTGCCTGAAGACGGGCAAACCGGATGAGGCGCTGGCCCTGGCCGATAGGTTTTCCGCCAGGTCCAAGGACCCTGCCTGGATTTTGGTCCAACTTCAGGCGGTGACGCGGCTGCAGATTCTTCCGCGTCTGGAGCTCTTGTTGGATCGGAATCCGGACGTGGTTCTCAAGGATGAGGCTGCCTCGTTGTTGCTGGCCCGGGGATTCATGCAGGCCACCATGGCGGCACCTTACGATCGGGTGCGCTCAGCCTGGCGAGGCCGCGAGCATCAATTGGGTGCCTGGCGATTGCTGGATGCAGACCTCCTGCTCCTGACCGGTGACAATCGCAAAGCCGAGAAGCTCCTTCGCACGGGTCAAACCGCAACGGAGGCGGATGTTCCCCGCTTGGTGCGACTGGCGCTTGTGACCGCAAATCGGGATCTGGCCGGGGCCTGCAGGCTGTTGGATCAGGCCGTCGCCCTTCAGCCGACCAATTGCATCGCACGCTGGTCTCGAGGTGAGATTTTGGAGCGAATCGGGAACATCCGGCTCGCCCGTGTGGAATATGTTTCGGCTCTGGCCGCGGCGCCGGGCAACTCGTATTGGCGTGATCAGCTCGCCGAATTTTACCTGCGCTGTCACAATCACGACCTGGCTCTCGACACCTGGATCGAAACACCCGCCAACCCGGCACCGGATTTCATTCAGCTCAAGGTAAGATTTTTTCAACGGGTGTTCCGCCCGGCGTCCTCCGTCTCTTCGGTTTCGACCGCGTCCGGAGAGCTGGAACGGCTTGTCCAACTCATCGACGGGATGAAACCCGGACGTTTTTTTGATCCAGATGCATTCAACAAGCTTCCGTACGCCAGCACCTACGCTGCGCAACGTCCGGAAGTATTCTGGCTCCGCGTCCTGGAGGCCCTGCAAAGCGGAAACGAGGCGTCCGCTCTCGACCTCCTGACCACCGAGCCGGCACGGCTTAAAAGTTGGGATCCGGATCTGGCAGGAGCCCTGCAACGGGTGCTCTCTTTTCGCCGAAAACAATCGTTTAATCCGTCGGGCATTGTTTTCAAGAGTCTCTGGGGCGAGACCAATCGACCTCCGTTCTATGCCCTGATTGAAAGGGCCGCCCGGGAGGAACAGACGGCTCCGGATCACAAGGCGAAGCTCGAGCCGGAATTTGCCGCACTCTTGCGCGGATCCAACATATTCTCCCAGGTCTTCCTGACCGCAGGCTGGAGGGAAGCCGCCGTCCAGTTGCGCCGTTCAGCACGGGTGGAGGTGGGCGAACCGGACTCGCTCTCCGCCGCGTATGCCCAGGCGTTGAGGTTGAATCGGAGTCCCCGCTCTGCCCTGGATTTTTTAGGGACGGGTGCCTTGCCCCTCGCCACCACATTGGTGCGCGCTGAACTTTTACTGGAAGTCGGGCGGCGCGACGAAGCTCTCGCGCAGTTGAAGGGAATGGCAAAACATCAATCTTCGGCTGGCGTTCGAGCTGCATCTCTCCTCGCAATTGACGCAGGTGAAAAGAAGGACTACGGCCTCGCTCGTCGCTACGTGTCCGAGCAGCCCCTGCTCGCACAATCGGACCTGGGCAGGGAGATCCTGGCCCGGATGGCACTGGCCGAAAACCGGAATTCAGAGGCCGAAACCATTTATCGTGGCATTGCGAACACCTCGATCGAGGCCAAGACGTGGCTGGCCCGCAAGGCCTTTTCAGAGGGGAATCGGGAGGAGGCTCGGCGGATCATCACCGAATCGCTTGCCGTTCTGCCGGACTCTCCGGAGCTCCGGGAAAGTCTCGCCGCCATCGACAAGGCGGAGGTTCCTTCCAAAGCCCGCGCACCTCTGTAACGAGGGCGGGTTGCTCCAAAGGAGCGGGGATTTAAGGGAATTGGATAACGCGAAAGAATCGGACTCCGTTGGTCGACGGCAGAATCAGCGACGAAATGGCATTGGTGGCGACGAATGAATCCCCTGAGGGCCTCCATGAAATCAGATCAGCAGAACCCTGGAGTTGGTTGGTGGTTCCCACTTCCAGCTGCATGGTCACAACCACCGACGCGACGGAGATGGCCACCTGCTTCACCTGGCCCCGTTCGCGGGAATACAACGCCTGGACCTCCGCAGGTGTCAGGGGATGGTCGTAAATTCGAACGTCGTCGAGTGCCCCATTGAAAAACCAATCGCCATATTCCGCCCGCGCACCAAAATACAAATTGGAATGGTAACTCTTTGTGGCTCCAAGGGTCCCTGGGGAAAATGTATTGGATGTCAGGAGCTGCCCATTGACCCACAATTCGAGCCGTTGGGTGGATGCGTTTGCCACCGCGACAAAATGGGTCCAGGCACCCACTGGCGGCATCCAGTTGCCCACCCCGGCGCCACTATCGCTCCGCACAACAAAGACGGGTGAACCGGCAAAGTAGCAGGCAAAGTCCTTGCCCGGCGATCCGTCGCCCTCAAAAAAGAGGGACTGGTATCCGAACCAGCTATCGAACTCCGCCCAAAAGCTCACGGTCGCGGACGACAAATCAGGCAGTTGTTTCACCGACACCACGTAGTCTCCAATGCCGTTAAAGCTGAGTGCGCTTGCCGGTGTTCCAAAGCGATCTGCGACGTATCGATTCCGGCCATAAACCCGCCCAGGGTTCCCGAACCCGCTCAGGTCGGCAGCTCTTCCTTCGAATGGGTATAAACCCACCAGGCCTTGATCCAAGGTATCCCCGGGTGCCGCCACCACAACCGATACGGGGTTGGTATATCCCGTTCCCACCGTGACCATCGTGATGGAGGAGACGGTACCATCTGAAAGCCCGGCAATTGCCGAAGCTCCATGCCCGCTTCCAACAAACGTGACCAGAGGAACCTTAAGATAGCCCGAACCGCCCCGCACCACCTGCACGTTCCTCAAAGAACCATCACTGGACACAAACGCCTTTGCAGTCGCCGTCTCCTGCGCCTGGGCCGACCACCAAATCCCGAGGGTGCAGATGATGACTTTGACAAAATCAAAATACTTTGATGAGCCGAACATCCAGGCAGGGAATCACCGGCTGAAATTTCGCGCAACGACCATTGGGGATCAGCGGTTGTTGGATGCCTCGAGCCGCCCGGTACCTGATAAACCAAGAGTCGAGACTCCGAAGGGTAACCCCGAATGAGCAAGTCGACCGCGTGAAAATTGGTGCATCCGGCAGGACTTGAACCTGCAACCCTTTGATCCGAAGTCAAATGCTCTATCCAATTGAGC
>CAIPFS010000242.1 GCA_903864375.1 uncultured Verrucomicrobiota bacterium | reverse complement strand
CCGTCTGACGAACGGCGACTACCGGGGAGTGCGGCCACCTTGGTCCCGGTAGCCGCCGAACGTGAGTCGGCGCATACTTTCCTCAGCTGGAATCTGTCATTGGGCCGATGGGTGGGAGCAGGACTTCGGAAACCGGCGACAGCCGCCGGCGAAACGACGGTCCTTCTCCTTCGAGATGTAGACTCCCGATCGATCAGCGCCGTCTGACGAACGGCGACTACCGGGGAGTGCGGCCACCTTGGTCCCGGTAGCCGCCGAACGTGAGTCGGCGCATACTTTCCTCAGCTGAAATCTGTCATCGAGCCGATCGGTGGGAACAGGACTTCGGAAACCGGCGACAGTCGCCCGCGAAATGATGGTCCTTCTCCTTCGCAATGGAGACTCCCGATCGATCAGCGCCGGCTGACGAACGGCGACTACGGCGAGGAAGGCCGCCCCAGAAACCAATCGACGAAGCGGGGGATACCTTCGGCGATTCGGGTCGTAGGACGATAATTGAGCTGGGCTTGAGCTTTGGAAATATCAGCGAACGTGACCGGAACGTCCCCGGGTTGGGCCGAATGGCGTTCGATGATGGCCCGCTTGCCCAGCGCCACTTCGAGGTGGCCGATTAATTCGTCCAGTCGGACGGTCTGAGATTCACCCAGGTTAAAAATCGAGTAGCCAAAGCTGCGCTCGGTGCAGGCCATGACTCCGGCAACGATGTCGTCCACGTAGGTGTAGTCGCGGCGCGTCGATCCGTCACCAAAGACCGGGATGGGACGGCCTTGCTGGATGAGCGAGGCAAACTTGTGGATGGCCAGATCCGGCCGCTGGCGGGGACCGTAGACGGTGAAAAACCGGACCATGGTGATGTCGAGTCCGTAAAGATGGTGATACACGTGACCCAACCCTTCACAGGCCAGCTTGCTCGCCGCATAGGGCGAGATGGGCTGAAAGATGGGGTCTGCCTCGCTGAAGGGGACCTTGGCATTGATTCCGTAGACCGACGAGGAACTGGCCAGGACAAACTTTCGACATCCGGTCCGGCGCAGGGTCTCGAGAAGATTCACGGTTCCTTCGACATTCACCCGTTGATAGAGAGCGGGCTGTTCCAGGCTGGGCCGGACTCCCGCGCGTGCGGCGAGGTGGATGACCTGGTCAAAGGTCTCTCCGTCGGCCGCCGATGTCAGGGCAGGCGCGTCGGTCAGGTCGAGTTCTACAAAGTGAAAGCGGGACCCGCCCAACTGGACCGCAGACGTCAGATTCGCCCGCTTGACTGCCGGATCGTAGAAAGTATTCAGATCATCCCAGACCGTCACCCGATGCCCGTCGCGCAACAGGCGCTCGGCAACGTGTGAACCAATAAACCCGGCTCCGCCGGTGACCAGAAAGTGCACCAACCGACGTTACCGTCCCCGGAGTCGGACGGCGAGAATTCCGCATCAGGAAATCGCGGTAAAGACCCCCAGCAGCTTCAGTGCCCCCACCACGGCAAAAATCAGGACCAGGGAATCGAAGGTGCGCTGCGGAAGCCGGGTGACCACCTCCCGTCCCAGGAAAAGGCCGGCAATGATCAGCGGGGCCAGGAGGGCGTTGAACCGGAGCGAATGGCTGCTGATGAGGCCCAGTTGGAGGCTGAAGGGAATTTTCAGCAGGTTGATGATCAGAAAGAACCAGGCGCTTGTGCCGACGAACTCCCGTTTCGGTAATCCCACCGTAAGCAGATACAGCCCCATGACCGGACCCGCCGCATTGGCAATCATCGTCGTGGCCCCGGCGAGCAGTCCGAATCCGGCTCCAATGGCGATGCTTTGGGGAACCCGCTCAAACCAGAGAGGTTTCCAATCACGAAGAAGCTGCATGCCGGCCAGACCCAGAACGATTCCTCCGATGGTCATGCCCGATTGCCAGTGGGGAAAGGTGGCCATCACCCCCCATCCCAGAATCACCCCTCCCGTCGCGGCGGGAAGCGTCCGCACCAGAAGGTTCCACTGACTATGCCGGCGGAACAGGGCGACGGCGGTCATGTCTCCAACCACCAGCATGGGCAGGATCACCCCGGTGGATTCCCGCGGGCCGAAAAGGGAGGCCATGATGACCACATGGAGCAGACTGACGCCGGGGAGGCCGCTTTTGGAGACGCCGATCCCCAACGCCGCCAGCCCGGCGAGCAGCCATTGTCCGGTTGTAAAATGGGTATAGTCTGATGACACCGACCGGGCAGGGTCTCTTTCGCGCCGGGCAAGTTCAAGTCCGGCTACTCCCAGCGTGGTTCGCGCCCGAGAAGGTTTCGGACCAGAAAATCCATCCGCCGCCGGCTGCCGTAAGGCGTCTCCGCGGATCCATGGCCGGTCCCGGTGATGACCAGGAATTCGAAGTCCCGGTCGGCTTTTTCGAGGGCATTCACCACCTGGAATGTCGAGGATGGGTCGACGTTGGTATCCAGCTCTCCCACCATCAGCAGGAGTTTGCCCTTCATTTTGTAAGCCTGCACGGCGTTGGAGCTGGCCTCATATTCAGGTCCGACGGGCCATCCCATCCATTGCTCATTCCACCAGATTTTATCCATCCGGTTGTCATGGCATCCGCAATCGGCCACCGCCACCTGATAGAAGTCCGGGTGATCGATGAGGGCCCGCAGTGCGTTTTGCCCGCCGGCGCTTCCCCCGTAGACACCCACCCGGCTGAGATCCATCCACGGGCGGTCGATGGCAGCCGCGCGAATCCAGGCAATCCGATCAGCGAAACCGGCGTCGGCCAGATTCTTCCAGCAAACATCGTGAAAGGCTTTCGAGCGGCAGCTGGTGCCCATGCCGTCCACCTGCACCACGATAAAGCCCAATTCCGCCAGGGCATGGAGCCGGACCTCCCGACCAAAGGCCTTTGGGACATACGCATCCTGCGGTCCCGCATACACTTCTTCCACCACCGGGTAGTGCTGGTTGGTTGAAAAATTTGATGGTTTGATGAGGATGCCCCAGATATCGGTCGTTCCGTCGCGCCCTTTAGCGGTAAAGCGCTCCGGTAGAGTCCATCCACTGGCGCTGAGTTCCCGGATATCCCCTCGTTCCAGCTCCATGACTCGTTGTCCGTCGTCCGATCGCCGGAGTTCGGTGACCGGTGCCAGGTCCACGCGGGACCAGCGATCGATGAAAAAGAGGTGATCTGGGGAAAATTCCACCTGATGGGTTCCATCCCCCCTGGTCAGTTGGACAAAGCCGCCTCCATCCCATCCGACACGGCACAGGTGCTGGTGATACGGGTCTTCGCCGGCATTCAGGCCGCTGGCCATGAACCACACTTGTCGGGTCTCCGGGACAACCTCCACGACCCTCCTCACCACCCACGGTCCATGGGTCACTTGATTGAGCACCCGGCCGGTCAGGCTGTCGTATCGCCACAGAAGATTCCAACCGTCGCGCTCCGACATCCAGAGGGCGGTGTGATCCGGGTCATTCCAGTAGAGAAAATGTTTCCCCGAATAGTCGATGAACGTTGGACTGGTTTCCTCGATGACCGGGTCAACCGAACCGGTTGCCACATGGACCGCGAGCACGCGATAGACCTGATGTCCCCGCTGATTGTATTCGAACGTGAATCGCGAGGAGTCAGGAAACCAGCGGAGTTCACCCAGTTCGTACGGATTGGGGCACAAGTTGGTGCTCACGGGTGTGACCCGGCGCGATGTGATATCCACCCAGTAGGGACGAGGAATGGCGACCCGATCCCCGGGCTTGAGGTAGTCCTGATGATGCCAGCGGGGTTCGAGTTGGTCGGGTGGACTCGACTCCACCCAATGGACTTCGTGGGACTGGGCCGGGCGGGTCCGGAGGAACACGGCGTGAAGCGAATCGGGTGACCATTCGATGGTGTCGGTGTAGGCATCGTCCACCGTCCCGTCGGTGGTCAGGACCTCCCGGGAGCCGTCCTTTCCCAGCAGATGAAGATTGTTGCCGACCACCTCCAGGGTCCATTGACCATCGGGTGAGGCATGCCGGGAGTGCGTCTCATCCTGCGCCCCGGCAACGGATGGCTCCGGCGGGGGCGTATCATCCAGGATGGCGCGGTGGGGGCCGTCGCCGGCAACGTAAAATCCCCAGCTGGTTCCATCGGGCCCCACGATTTCCCAAACGTGACCGGCATAGGTTGAAAGTGTCTTTTCAGCGCCACCGGACACCCGGCCATAACCACGGCGACGTCCCTCGGGATCGATCCAAAAGATCTCCGCCGAACCCGTACGATGATTGACGAAGGTGAGTTGGGTGGATTCGCCGGTTCGGGACGTGGCATGACGACCCGAAACCGCTAGGGGCATCAGATCCACCCCCTCCGGCCTGCCGTCGTTGGTCAAACGGTTATCGCGAACCGAGTAGGTCCACCCCTGTCCATCGCAACGAAAATGCAGGCCTGCGTTTTCCCAGTCATAATCGACCGCGGAGAGCACCAGGCCTCCAGAGGCGTTGGTGTGCGCGGTGGCTTGGGCAAGGAGCGTGTTCAGTCGCTCGGAATCAAACAATGGCGAGCGGATTCCTGAGGCAGCGTCCACTTGAAAATAGGAGAAGGAATTGGAGGAGGTGTTGACGCGGTACCAGAACCGGGAGGAGCGGGGTGCCCAATGGGGTTGAACCTCGGAGTGATAAACCCGATTTGCGGTTCGTTGTTCCAGGGATTGGGCGCGGGCATAGTCCTGTCGACTGCCCTGGGCCACAACCACGGTGAGGGTGGCCAGCCGCAGGCAGAATAATCCCCCCAGCCATTTCCGAACGTCCGGACTCATCGATATAGATTGCCTGATTGTCTCCGTTTGGCTTGGCGCTTTCCTGAACCTTCGTGACAAAAACGTACAAACTACGGCTTGACCTTGAGCTTCCCCGCCCGGTTCATACAGGGACTCTCATTTTCCATGAAACGCCTCATTGCCGGACTCTTTCTTGCCCTCTGGGCGACTGCGGAGGAGACCACGCCTCCGAACACACTCACCCCGGAAGAGGCCCGGGGGGGGTGGCGGCTGCTCTTTGATGGTTCGACCCCGGCCGGATGGCGTGCCTTTGGGCATCCTGGATTTCCCGCTGCCGGATGGGTGGTCGAGGGTGGATGGTTAAAGCACACCGCCAAGGGAGGGGGAGGTGACCTGATCACGGTCGACAAATTCGATGATTTCGAGCTGTCGTGGGAATGGAAGATCGCGCCGGGAGCCAACAGCGGTGTGAAGTACTTTGTCTACGAACCCCGTCACGCAGCCATCGGTCACGAGTACCAACTGCTGGATGATGAGGGACATCCCGATGGAAAAATCGGACCGCATCGGCAGACGGCTTCGCTGTACGACGCCCTGCCCCCTGGAACCCGGACGATCCATCCGCCGGGCGAGGTCAACACCTCTCGCGTTGTGGTCCATGGAACCCATGTGGAGCATTGGTTGAACGGAGCGCTGGTGTTGAGTTATGAACTGGGTTCTCCGGAAATGGTAGCCGCCAAGGCCAAAAGCAAGTTCAAGGATGAAGCCCGATGGGGGACCAGGTTTTCCACCCCCATTTTGCTTCAGGACCACGGGGATGAAGTGTCGTTTCGGAGCCTGAAGATTCATCCGTTGCCATAAGCTGGGCGATGAGCGGGGTGCCGTGGATGTCCCTCCTGCGGAGGGATTTGCGTCCGGAGGGATGCGCTCCTG
>CAIPFS010000241.1 GCA_903864375.1 uncultured Verrucomicrobiota bacterium | reverse complement strand
CCTCGACCAGCTCCGCTTCCTCGCCCTCGGAGCCCGGGCGGGGCGCGACGAGCTCGGGGTCGCCCGCGACGCTCAGGCGAAGAGCGCGGCGGCCGAGCAGGAGAAGCGGGCGGCGCTCGAGGTCCGGATCTCGGCGCAGCGGCGCGTGCTCGCCTCGGTCCAGGGGGATCGAACCAGATCCGGCTCATAATCCTCGAAATGGATGGCCGCCATCGCCTGCTCCAGATGCAGATCGCGTGGTTTGCCGTCGAGCCCGACCCGGTTCCAGTCAAACACCCGGTAGGTCGTATCCGAGTTCTCCTGAATCTCGAAAACCACGGTACCCGCCCCCAGCGCATGCACCCTCCCGCTTGGCAGGAACATGGCATCCCCGGGTGCCAGGGCATGGCGATGAAAGCTTGCTGCAACCGTGCCGTCTTTCGCCTGGCGTTCAAACTCAGCGGGGGTGATCCCCCGCTTCAACCCGGCGTGCAGGCAGGCATGGGGGCGCGCGTCCGCCACATACCAGAATTCGGTCTTGGATTCGCCCTGCAGTGCCGCTGCAGCATGGGCCGGAGGATGGACCTGAAGGGATAGGTCCTCCTCCGCATCCAGCAGCTTGACCAGCAGGGGGAATCGCGCATCCCCACCGAAGCCGGGGCCGGCGATCTGCGTCCCATGCTTTTCCATGAGCCAACGGAGGTCCCGCCCTGCGGCTGGACCGTTGGCAATCACGGAGGTCCCTTCCGGACGATCGCAGATTTCCCAGGACTCACCGATGAGCCTGCCTTCGGGAAGTGCTTTACCGTACAGGCTTGCCAGCCTGCGGCCTCCCCAGATGCGCTCCTTGAAAATGGGGGCGAATGAAATGGGATACAGATGCATGGTCCCAACCCTAGGCAGCCTGGGGTGTCGGTTCGCTGAACTTTCCGAATGAGCGGAACTTGGCGTAGCGTCCGCGAAGCCTGTCCTCGGAGGTGAGGGAGCGAACCTCCGCCAGATGGCGGACGAGGGCGGCTTTCAACTCCGCTGCAGCGGTGGCGGGGTCGGCATGGGCACCCCCCAACGGTTCGGGAACGATTTCATCCACCAAATCCATCCGCTTCAAATCCGCGGCCGTGATTTTCAGGGCCTCGGCGGCCTTGCTGGAGGCTGCGCGGTCCTTCCACAAGATGGCCGCACAACCCTCGGGACTGATGACCGAGTAGTAGGCATTTTCCAGAATGAGGACGCGGTCCGCCACGCCCAGTCCCAGGGCTCCCCCCGACCCACCTTCGCCGATGACGGCAGCCAGAATGGGGGTGTCGAGCAGCATCATTTCGCGCAAATTGACGGCAATCGCCTCGCCAATATGTCGCTCTTCGGAACCAACGCCGGGATAGGCCCCGGCCGTGTCAATCAAGGTGATGACGGGCAGCGAGAATTTTGCCGCCAGACGCATCAGCCTGAGTGCTTTGCGGTATCCTTCGGGATGCGCCGAGCCAAAATTTCTGAGGATGTTTTCCTTGGTTTCCCGGCCCTTTTGGGTGCCGATCACCATGACCCTTTCACCGGCGAGTCGGGCGAAACCGCCGACAATGGCCCGGTCGTCCGCATACATCCGGTCGCCGTGCAGTTCCTCAAAGTCCGTGAACGCGAGATTCAGGTAATCCAGCGTGTAAGGCCGTTGGGGATGCCGGGCCACGAGGACACACTGCCAGGCGGTCAGGTTGGAATAAACCTGATGCTTCAGCGCCTCCAGTTTCCCTTCCAGCGATTTGGCCTCGGCTTCGACATTCACCCCGGAACCGTGCGACTCCGACTGACGCCGGAGGTCGAGGATTTTTCGCCGCAATTCGGCGATGGGCTTTTCAAACTCCAATTGGTGCTTCATCTCTGGGTCGACCGCATACGGGGAGTATTTTAGGAGATCCGAGCGGCGATGGCAATTCGCGATTCCGGTCGCCTGTCGACCCCGTTCTGTGCTCCCATCTGCGGGTCCTTTTTCCGCATGAACGTCTCCCTTTCCCCGGTGGTATCCCGATCCGGACGGTTTTCCGAAGGTCCGTCCCGGGACGTGGCTGCATTTTCAGAATCCATCTCCTTTGACTGGCGTCTCTGGCGACAGGATATCCGCGGCTCTGTGGCGCACGCCCGGATGCTGGCCCGTATCGGCGTCCTTTCATCCGACGAACTGACCGCCATTTCCGGTGGACTTGCGGAGATCGGAGCTGAAATCGAAGCGGGCACCTTTCCATGGAATCCCGCACTCGAAGATGTTCACATGAACATCGAGTCGGAACTGACACGGCGGGTGCCCGCCGGAGCCCGATTGCACACCGCGCGTTCTCGGAATGATCAGGTTGCCCTCGATATGCGTCTCTGGCTTCGCGATGAGGTGGAGGGGGTTCTGGAAGATATCGCTTCGCTCCAACTCGCCCTGGTCGGACTGGGCGAACGATATCCCGACGTCATCATTCCCGGATACACCCATTTGCAGCGGGCACAACCGGTCTACTGGGCGCACCACCTGCTGGCCTATGTCGAAATGCTGGCACGCGATGCGGGACGGTTTCGTGACGGACGGGAGCGATTCAACGTATGTCCCCTGGGCAGCGGTGCCATCGCTGGCAGCACCCTGCCGCTCGATCGGGAGTTTGTGGCCCGGGAATTGGGATTTGTCGATGCCGACGGTCGTCCGCGTTTGACCCAGAACTCCATGGATGCCGTCTCGGACCGCGATTTCATTGTGGAATTTTGTGCCGCCGCCGCCCTGGCTTCGGTTCACCTCAGCCGGCTGGCGGAGGATGTGATTCTTTGGGTCAGCTCGGAGTTCAACTTCATCCGGTTGTCCGATGCCTACACGACCGGCTCTTCGCTCATGCCTCAAAAGAAGAACCCCGATGTCGCCGAATTGACCCGCGGAAAGACGGGTCGGGTTGTCGGAAATCTTACCGCCTTGCTTGTCCTGCTGAAGGGTCTTCCGATGACCTACAACCGGGATCTGCAGGAGGACAAGGAGCGGCTCTTTGATTCCGCCGCCACCCTGCGGAGCTGCCTGCGACTCATGGCGGGAATGCTCGAGCAGGCGGAGGTTCGAACCGAGGTCTGCGCCCGGGCTGCAGCCGATGCACAGTTGCTGGCCACCGACCTTGCTGATCATCTTGTGGTTCAGGGAATTCCGTTCCGCGAAGCCCATCATCTGGTGGGAGCGATTGTGGCTCATGCCGAACGCACGGGCAAAACCCTGGATCAATTGACCGTCGATGATTATCAGGCGGTTTCTCCCCGTTTTTCCACCAGTTCACCGACGGTTTTTGATCTGGGGCAGGCCATGGCCCGCCGGAATCTTGTGGGGGCTCCCGGAACCGACCAGGTCCTGAGTCAGCTTTCGCGCTGGAAGGCGCAGTTGTCCCCCTTGAGTGCGACGTGACCGGTCCCGGCATCCCCGCCGTTGTCGGGAGGGGTGGGTGTTCCTGGCAGGTTGTGGGGGTTCGCGCTTGCCCGGATCAGAAAAGTTCCTAGCGTTTCTCCATGACGCCCATTAGTTCCGACCTTTTTGATCTGTCACAGACTGATCACGCGGACTTGTTCGACGGAGTGGAATACCCGTGGGATGCCCTCAAGCGATTGGCGGCTTACCTCACCGCAACCCTTCGACCGGTTCAGTTGCACCGGACAGTGGGACGGACCCATATTGGGGAAAAGGTTCAATTGGGCGAGGGAACCGTGGTGGAGGAGGGAGCCATGATCCTGGGACCGGCGATCATCGGACGGGGATGTCAGATTCGCCACAATGCCTACCTGCGTGAGAACGTGATTGTCGGCGACAACTGTGTGATCGGGAACTCCTGCGAAGTGAAGCATTCCATTCTTTTCAATGGAGCCCAGGT
>CAIPFS010000240.1 GCA_903864375.1 uncultured Verrucomicrobiota bacterium | reverse complement strand
GTCCCGCTCACGGGTGTCCATGCAGGACTTCCGGGTTCATGGACCTTCCGGATTGTGGCGATACTTCAAGAGTCGTCCGGCACATGTCGTCAAGGTACCGGGGGCCTTGAGCCCGGGGCATGGCGCGGGCGACATCACAAAAATGCCGCAACATCTCCGCCTGACATTCCGCCCGGATCAAAGCCAGATCCGCCAGTTTCTTCTCAATTTCCGGGGTGACATTGGTCGCGCCCTTCAGCGCCTGCAACAGGTCGGCGTTCCTTCTTGAGATCCGCAGGCACATCTCGTCACACCGGGGTTTGTAGCCTTCGTAAAGCAGACGAACGCGCTCGTAAGATTCTCCACGGAGATCGAATTCCTGCCGGAGCCAGGCCAGTTCATCCGTCACGGGGGCGATGGCCTTCATCCGAAGCCGGACGGAAACGGTGTAACTGAGCGCGAAGACGACCGTACCGATGGTCAGCGCCATCCAGATGCGCTGGACGCCGGAAAGAGAGTTCACAAGAGCTTACGGGCAAAGGGATCCACGGCAGAAATGTATCGAAGGCGACCAGCTTCCCGCGCCCGATGAGCGCCCTCCTGCAGCCCCCACGAAACCCCAGACATTAAGAGAATGGCTAGACCCGCCCCGGCAACCAGGGGATGTTGGAACAGGCCGACCCACCTTTCAATCCAGCGCCCCGGAAGACGGGATGCTGACGTTCGACGGCTGAGTTCGATCCGATGCCAGACTTCCTCTTGAAATCGGGGGGGCAGGGAATGGGCTGGCTGCGACTCGCGCAACAATGCCCCCAGCTTCAGCTGGTCTTTATCGACATCACGCGGGCTCATAAAAACGCGGCGGCGGGTCACCCCGCCGCCCATGGCAGGAGATTAATTGCAGCACGAGCCGTGACTATGCGCCCCTGCCTTCATTTGGCAATGAGCCATCAATGCGCCGTGAACCGCAGGAGCATTGGTTGAACCCGCCTCAGAGGCATCGTGCGGATGGCCGGCATGACATGAAGCGGCTTCGGCGTTGGCCGTCGTCCGCGGAGCATTCGCGGCAGCCCGGGGCGAAAGCAATGCTTCTGCGCCGTTGGCGATGGTCAGGGCTGCGATGGTCAGGGCCACTGTGGCGAGAACGGGCTTGATGGATTTCATAATGGAAGGAATGAGGTGGTTGATGGGGCGGCCATTCAAGCCACCCTCCACCTCTGCCTACACCGCCATCGGGAAAATCCCTCGGATGATCGTGAAGAAATCGCGGTTCGCTCAGTAAACCACCACAAATTCGCCGTCCTCCCGCGCAAACACCGCCGGGAAACTCCAGGCGGGCAGGTCGGGCTGTATCGATTCTGTTCCAACACGGTTTCCGTCCATATCCAACCGGCACCAGACCACTTTCCCTCCTCTCTGCCATCCGGTGTCCTCCGCCCACACGCACAGAATTTCCCCCCGCCCATTGGTCGCGAGGGCCGGATGTTTTGCCTTGCCCCGAGTCGACACCGTCCTGATGGGAATCGCTGACCGTGGTCCGGGACGCATCAAAGCCCACCGGATGGCCCCCTGTGTCTCCCATGCCGACAAAATCCCAGCCGACGACCGGGCCAGGGAGGCGCTGCTCATGGGGCAGGATGCGGTCATCCAGGGGTCACGAGCAACCGCTTCGAAGGAGTGGCCATGGTCAACCGACCACAACAAGGTGACCGACCGGTCCAAGCTCGTCGATGCTGAGCGGTACAGGACCTCCATACTCCCGTCGGGGTTGGCGATGGCGCGCAACGAGCAACAACCACAGACTCCTTTGGCGATGCCGATGGAGCGCTCCGAAGTGAAGTTCACCCCGTCATTGGCGGATGTGGTGACAAAAACGCTCACCGATCTTGATGGCCCCCTTGTCGCCTTTGATGACCGATTGAATGGACGTCTCGCCACGCGACAGGGTG
>CAIPFS010000239.1 GCA_903864375.1 uncultured Verrucomicrobiota bacterium | reverse complement strand
GTCACCACCATCGGCTCGGAGAAAAACCTCCTGAATCCGGTCCCCGAGAGCTGCCATCTGATCGAACTGAAGTCACCGATCCTGACCAACGAGGAGTTTGCCCGACTCAAACATCTCAACCAATCGGGGTATAAATCGGTGGTCCTCCCCATCCTCTACAAGGTGGACAAAGGGGCGAAGGGGCTCGAAAAAGCGTTGAAGGACCTTTTCAAGAAAGCCAGCAAGGCTATTGAGGAGGGCATCAACATTCTGATCCTCTCCGACCGCGGACTTAATGCGCGGACGGCAGCCATTCCGTCCCTCCTGGCCGTGAGCGGACTTCATCATCATCTCATCCGCCAGGGAACGCGGACCCGGGTGGGGCTCGTCCTGGAATCAGGCGAACCACGCGAGGTTCATCATTTTTCACTGTTGATTGGTTACGGTTGCGGAGCCATCAACCCGTATCTGGCCTTTGAATCCATTGACGATCTGATCCACCAGGGTCTCCTGACGCAGATCGACCACAAAACGGCCTGCAAGAATTACGTCAAGGCGGCCGTCAAAGGAGTGATCAAGGTCGCCTCTAAAATGGGGATCTCGACCGTTCAGTCGTACCGGGGTGCACAGATTTTTGAGGCCATCGGCATCAATGAGCAGGTAATCGACAAGTACTTCACCTGGACCTCGACCCGGGTGGAGGGGTTGGGGATGGAGGAAATCGCGCGCGAAGTCGAAATCCGACACCGGCATGCGTTCCCGGACCGTCCCTTCAACTTCCGGGCACTCGATACCGGCGGACAATATCAGTGGCGGAAGGACGGAGAATATCACCTTTTTAATCCTGAAACCATCCACACGCTTCAGAAGGCGGTCCGGACCGGGGATTATTCGGCCTTCAAGCAGTACACCCGTCTGGTCAACGAGCAGTTCAAGCACTGGGCGACCCTTCGCGGCATGCTCGACTTCAAGCCGGGCAGTCCCGTTCCGTTGGACGAAGTGGAATCCGTCGATTCCATCCTCAAACGCTTCAAGAGCGGGGCCATGAGTTATGGCTCCATTTCGAAAGAGGCCCACGAAACCCTCGCCATCGCCATGAACCGGATTGGGGGAAAGAGCAATACCGGCGAAGGGGGCGAAGACCCCGCCCGCTATGTCTTGGAAGCCAATGGAGACTCCAAGAATTCGGCCATCAAGCAGGTGGCCAGCGGACGATTCGGCGTCACCAGTCTCTACCTGGTCAATGCCCGCGAAATCCAGATCAAGATGGCACAGGGCGCAAAGCCTGGCGAGGGAGGGCAGCTTCCCGGTGGCAAGGTCTATCCATGGGTCGCCAAAGTCCGTCACTCCACTCCAGGGGTCGGCCTCATTTCACCGCCACCCCACCACGATATCTACTCGATCGAGGATCTTGCCGAGCTGATTCATGACCTGAAAAACGCCAACACCAAGGCTCGGGTCAGTGTCAAATTGGTCTCCGAGGTCGGTGTGGGGACCATTGCAGCAGGCGTGGCCAAGGCGCACGCCGATGTCGTCCTGATCTCGGGCTTTGACGGCGGAACCGGAGCCTCACCCCAGACCTCGATTAAACACGCGGGAATCCCGTGGGAATTGGGCCTGGCCGAAACCCACCAGACCCTCGTCCTGAATAATCTCCGCTCACGGATCACGGTGGAAACCGACGGACAGCTGAAAACGGGACGCGACGTGGTCATCGCCGCCATGCTGGGGGCCGAGGAATTCGGATTCGCCACCGGTCCGCTGGTCGCCATGGGCTGCATCATGATGCGGGTCTGTCACCTCAACACCTGCCCGGTGGGGGTCGCCACCCAGGACCCGGAGCTGCGAAAACGGTTTACCGGCGATCCCTCCCATGTCGTCCACTTCATGAAATTCATTGCCCAGGAAGTTCGCGAATTGATGGCGGAACTGGGTTTTCGAACCATCAACGAGATGGTGGGGCGGACGGACCGCATCGAACCGCGCCAGGCCGTTGAGCATTGGAAGGTCCGGGGGCTCGATTTCAGCAAGATTCTGTACCAACCCGAGACCGGAGCCGATGTGGGCCGCTACTGTCAGATGCCTCAGGATCACGGTCTTGAAAAGTCGCTGGATGTCACCCAATTGCTGGGGCTGTGTGCCCCTGCCCTCGACCGCAAGGAAATGGTGCGGGTGAACCTGCCGATTCGAAATGTGAATCGCGTCGTTGGAACCATCACCGGGAGCGAACTGACCCGCCGCCATGGAGCCGCCGGCCTGCCGGAGGATACCATTCACGTGACCTTCACAGGCCACGCGGGACAAAGTTTCGGGGCCTTTCTGCCGCCCGGCATGACCTTCGTGCTGGATGGAGATGCCAACGATTACGTGGGCAAGGGCTTGTCTGGCGGCAAACTCATCCTTCATCCGCCCGCCCGATCCACTTTTGCCGCCGAGAAGAATATGATCGTCGGCAATGTGGCCCTGTATGGAGCCACGGCCGGGGAGGTTTACATTCGCGGCATGGCCGGTGAACGTTTTGCCGTGCGCAATTCAGGAGTCACAGCCGTGGTGGAAGCCGTCGGCGACCACGGATGTGAATACATGACGGGTGGCCGGGTGGCCGTCCTGGGTCCGACGGGACGAAATTTTGGCGCGGGCATGTCCGGCGGTGTGGCCTACCTGTACGATGAACTGGGCGATGCCGCCAGCCGTTGCAATCTTCAGATGTCCGCCATCGAAGCGTTGGACGACGAGGATGTCGCCGCATTGAAGTCCATGCTGGAAAACCATGCGATCAATACGAAAAGCACCCTCGCCTCCGCCATGCTTCGGGACTGGTCCCTCACCCTTCCCCGTTTTGTGAAGGTCATGCCCAGGGATTATAAACGAGTCCTGTCCTCCCTGAAACAGGCCAAAGCCAATGGCCTGACGGGAGACGATGCGCTCAATGCC
>CAIPFS010000238.1 GCA_903864375.1 uncultured Verrucomicrobiota bacterium | reverse complement strand
ATCTCAGCTATAAATCCGCAAGGAACGGCGATCTTCATCCCCTGTTGGAAGTGGCTGTCCGGGAAAGCCGACCGCGATTGCGCACCGACTATGCCGCCCTGCGTGCGGCCGCCTATGCGACCGGTTTCATTGAGCAAATGACCGAGACAGACACTCCGCTGCCGGAATTGTACGAACTTTTCGATGGGTTTTTGGACCACCTTTCCTCGGCCAAGCCGCAGCCCAGATCAATTTTTGCGTTCGAATTGAGGTTGCTCTCCGCGCTGGGGCTCGATTTGGAAATGGGGCCCCTTCCGTCCCCGCTGGGGCAGTTGATCGACGATCTCCGTTGGCTGCCATGGTCAGAACTGGCGGCTCTCCGGCCTGGGTCCACCGAAATCAGGGACCTTCGACAAACGCTTCACCGATTCATTCTTCAGCACTGCGAGAAACTTCCGCCCGGAAGGGACGGGGTTGTGGCTGGAGAGAAGGGATGACTCCGCGGCTCCGGTCACCGTTCCTGTCCTTTACTCCGCCGCCCCTCTCCAGTAAGTAGCTGGAGTACCGGTTTAATTGTTCCATCCATGCCCATGCATCGTTGTTTCGCCACCTTCTGTTTCGCAGTCGCTCTTGCCGTTCCGCTGAACGCCAAGACGCTGGTGGTCACCACCACGGAGAGTGATTCACCTCCGGCGGGTTCATTATCGCTCAAGCAAGCGATACAGACCGCCTCCGACGGGGATGCCATTGCGTTCAACCTGCCGGGAACCGGGCCGTTTTACCTCGCAGCGCCGACGGGTGGGTATCCCCGAATCACAGCCAACAACCTGACCATCGACGGATTCACCCAGCCGGGCTCGCAGCCGAATACGAATGGCATTCATGCCCCCAACCAGGCGCAGGTGTTGGTCGTCATTGATTCCAGGAACGGAAACGTCACGCCCATGGCCTACGATCCAACGAACACCAAGGCCGGATATGGAGACAACGAATTCGCGATTCTCGGGGTGTTCAATGCCACCAACGTGGTCATTCGCGGATTGAGCCTCCTTGCTCCGCCGGTCGATCCCGAGGGAAATAATAATTACTACGGCATTTCCTTCGCCCGCGACAGCCATGGCGATGCTGCCGGCGGCCAGGTGAGCGGATGTTGGATTGGCGTCGACCCCGACGGGCATTCCCTGACGCCCATCACCTACGCCATCACCGCATTTCGTCATCGCGACTCCGATGGGTCCAACCCGCTCAATATCGACCGCCTGACGGTGGGTGTCTCCAAGACTTCGACCCATCCCCGGGCCGATTTCAATGTGATTGTCCCAACGGCTCTTCCAGCGATTCTTGAAGGGGCCGGACATCGCCTCAGTGGCAATTTCTTCAATGTGCTTCCCGACGGGTTGACGGAATACAATGTCGCCCTCGATCCCGCCAATTTCTCCAACAACAATCAGTCGCAGGGAATGGTCCAGATTGGGCGCTCCGGCAACAACACGGTCATCGGAACTGATGGCGACGGAATCCATGATGCCGATGAAGGCAACGTCATGGCCGGTACGCTTCCCACCAGCCTGAACGGATACAGCCACAGTCTGGAATTTTACGGGAACAATCCGGGGACCAATATTGTCATTGCCGGCAACTACATCGGTGTCGGAATCAATGGGACGACACGGTTCACCAACGGCGTGCCCGTCCTGAATGCCTCCGGATCGGCCTCCACCTACCAGTTGGGTTCGAACGTTGATGGCATCAGTGATTCGCTGGAGGGAAACATCGTTGCCAACAACTGGCCGTTTGAGTTCCTGTCCACCCTGGTGACGGCCGCCGACCCGGCCAGTCTTTCGTTTTTTGATGATCTTTCCTCCACCGGTTTTATTTCCGTCCGGGGAAATTCGTTCATCAATAACTTCTCCTTTCCCCTGACCCCGTTGAAGGAGGACGGTGCATCCGGCCTGGCCGTGGAGACCCTGTACGCCTCGGCTTTGGACAATGTTGCGGTGGGGATTTTCCCTTCGCTTGAACCGGGTTCGACGACGACCTTCCTGAAGGGAACCGTCCCCAAGGCGGCTGCCGGCTGGGGACCCACCTTCATTGACCTCTATTCGTTGGATTCCGAGGGAATCACCCATGGGGCGTTTCTGGAATCGTCGGGACTGACCAATGCCTGGGTGCAGGGCCATACCTATCTGGGCACCTTTCAAGTGGACGGAACCAACGACCTCAATCCAGCCGATTTCTCCTTCACCTTCCTGGTCACATCTCTGGGGGTGACACCCGGTACCCGGGTGACGATTACCGCCAATTACACGGCCCCCAACGACGGCAGTTCCGCAGGGGCACCGCTGGCGATGACCAGTCCGTTCAGCAATCCCGAGCTCTTGATGATTCCCATCGATGTCCTGCCGGTCCATTTGAACATTGAGCGGGTGGATTCACAGTTGAAGATCACCTGGGTGGGCCAGTCCCTCGGGTATCGTCTTCAATCGTCGACCAGTCTGAAGAATCCCGATTGGCAGGATGTCCCCAATGGGACTGAACAGCCCGTCCTGGTGGAATTGGGATCCGGCCTCCAGTTCTTCCGAATGAAGCAGTAACGGATTCCCATTGGAACCGCCCGCGTGTTGTCCGCTATGGTTCTGCCATGCTGAACACCGTCCGCCATCCGGCCCCCGTTGATTCACCGTCGCTGCTCATCGTCCTTCATGGGTTGGGTGACTCCACGGAAGGCTGGTCGTGGCTGCCGGAGGCGCTGGGATTGCCGTGGCTGAACACCCTTCTGGTGAATGCACCCGATGACTATTACGGCGGCTACTCCTGGTATGATCTTCCGGGTGACAGCGGCCCGGGAATCAACCGCAGTCGCAGGGAGTTGAATGCGCTGATCGATTCCCAGGTGGCGATGGGCATCCCATCCACACAAATCGGGCTCCTGGGGTTTTCTCAGGGCTGCCTGATGACCCTGGAGACCGGCTTCCGATACCCCGAGCCTCTGGCGGCCCTGGTGGGTATCAGCGGTTATGTCTGGAATCCCGAGGCCCTCCTCCGGGAAGCGCCGCCGGCGGCCCGCCTTCAGCGGGCTCTCGTGACCCACGGTCGACGCGATACGGTTGTTCCGTGCGGTCCGGTTCGCGGACAGATCGAGGAATTGAGGGCGGGTGGTTTTTCCATTGAGTGGCGTGAATTTGACAAGGCACATACCGTTGCTGGCGAGCCGGAGATCGATCTGATTCGGGACTTTCTGGTCCGGGGATTTCGACGGGAATCAGCGGGTCAGGTCTAGGGAATGGATTCCGCATTTGAT
>CAIPFS010000237.1 GCA_903864375.1 uncultured Verrucomicrobiota bacterium | reverse complement strand
CAGGAGCGTTCGGCTCTTTCCCGGAGGCCGGTTCAATGGGTTGAAGGTACGGCTCCCCCTGAATCCAGACACCCAGCACTTTGGCGTCCGGATTAAAATAACCTGCGGATGTGGTCAGGGTCAGATTGGCGATTTTTCCAGGAGCAATGGTACCGAGAAGCCCGCTGACGCCGCAGAGCCGGGCGGGCTCACTCGTCAGGGCTGCCACGGCGTCCCGCTCGGAAAAACCGCGATCCATTGCAGCCCGCAGGTTGGGGCGGAATTCCTTGCGCTCAGACAAACCGTAGGTCGTCAGGGAAACCCTCGCTTTGAGTTGGCGCAGAATGGCCGGATTCTCTGGCGCCCAATCCCAGGACCGCAGCCTGTCCAGTTCGACCTGATCCCATTCGCCTTCGGAGGGAAACTTCGGTACCGCAGGGAAATCAACCGGGACAATCCATGAGATACCCCGGTCGATCAGTCGCGACACCAGGTCTGGCCGCCGCCACTCCGCTCCGCTGGCCACAAAATTCAGGGATACGCCCCACTCGGACGCCAGTTGACCCAGGCGGTCCTCCATCAGGACCGAACCAGCCTCCGCGACGACCGGCGCCATGTTGGTCAGGAACGGAGCCATGGCAGCGGCGGATGCCGCCCATCGATGGCCCCGCCCGGGAATCCCGGCAGCGGGGTCACCGGTTTCCAGCTGGAATCGGGCGTCAAGAACCGTCTGGCGGACCACGGCAATGACCCCCATCAGAGAGCCGGGGTACGCCGGGTCGGCCTGGACTTCAAGCGCCACTTCGGCGGTGGTATCCGGACGGATCAAACCCTCGGCAGCGGACTTTCCATTCAATTGGAACAGGGCGGACCAGCCACGAAAAATGCCGTTCGACGGAGAAAAATTAGCTGCGGCAAAACCCTGGTCTCTCAATTCCTCCATTGACTTGACCGGCGGAATAAAAGAGTCGGCGACATGGCGTTCGGGCATCACGGACGGCAGGCGATTCCCGAGAGGGGAGGCACCCGCCGGACGGTCGGCGGTGGCTATTCCAAAATAAGGACCGCCTGCGGACATCAAGGCATGGCCCTCACCCGCGCCTGCACCGTTTTTCTCGGAAAGTGTGGTGCCGGTGTCTCCCAGGACCGCATGCGCATCAATGAATCCGGGATAAATGACCTGATCGTGGCAATCCCAGACGCGGGCTTCGGGAGGCACCGCTGCGTCGGTGCCCACCGAAGCAATCAGTCCATCCCGGATGACCAGCGTGGCATTGGTGACGATGGAGTCGGCATTCAGCCATACCCTGGCCCCGACCAACGCATGGACCGACGGGGGATGCGGATGGAAGCCGGGCGGCAATAACTCAGTCCCGGCCGATACCCGTGCCACGGAGGCAGCGCAAACCCATAGGGCGGTCCAAGTGGAGGTGAGTGAGAGTCGACCCATCGCGAAATCGAGACTAGAGAGGCTCCGGACTTCTGGCGACCACGGAATGGTCGAAAGACGCCCTTGGCCTGTATTCCTGAAAACCAACTTGCCCTCGACAGAGCGGCTCGGAGGCATAAGCTCCCCACCCCTTTATGAACAGGACTCCGCATGTAGCGGTCGTCGGTGCCACTGGTGCCGTCGGCATCGAAATGATTCGAACCTTGGAGCAGCGTCAATTTCCGGTCGGAAAACTAACCCTGCTCGCCTCTGCCCGTTCGGTGGGAAAAAAGCTGAAGTTTAGGAATGAGGAAATCACGGTCAAGGAACTGACCGTTGATTCGTTCGAAGGGATCGATTTGGCCTTGTTCAGCGCGGGTGGTTCGATTTCGCGCGACTTTGCCCCGGCTGCTGTCAAAGCCGGCTGCGTGGTGGTCGATAATTCCTCCTACTACCGGATGGATCCGCAAGTCCCGCTGGTGGTGCCTGAGATCAATGCGGAGGACGTCCACCTGCATCACGGGATTATAGCGAATCCCAATTGCACCACGGCGATCACCCTCATGGCCCTTCACCCATTGCATCGGGCCTTTGGTGTCACCCGGGTGGTGGCATCCAGCTATCAGGCGGTTTCTGGAACCGGGGCGAAAGCGATCGAGGAACTGGAGCGTCAGGTTCGGCAATTGACGTCGGGTGAACCGGTCACCCGGGAGGTCTACCCTCATCAAATTGCCTTCAACGTCCTGCCTCAGGTCGATTCCTTCCTTCCCAGTGGCTACACCAAGGAGGAAATGAAGATGCAGAATGAGGGCCGCAAGATCCTGCATCACCCCGACTTCCGCGCCTCAGTGACCTGCGTCCGGGTCCCGGTTTATCGGGCACATTCAGTGGCGGTGAGTGCGGAATTTGAACGTCCGGTTTCGCTGGAAGCCGCCCGGGCTGCCTGGGCAGCCTCGCCAGGTCTGGATATTGTGGATGATCCCGCACGTTCCCGGTATCCGCTCCCGTTGGAGGTCTCCGGCAAGGATAACTGTGCCGCCGGGCGCCTGCGCCTCGATTGCGCCTTGGACAATGGTCTGAGCTTCTGGGTTGCCGGCGATCAACTCCTCAAGGGCGCTGCGCTGAATGCCGTCCAAATTGCCGAGGAACTCCTGAAATCAAAGTAGTCCGGCCTGGGTTAATCAGGTCTACGCGGACCATCGCCAGCGCTTGGGTCCAAAACGCAAGGACGGGGCACGGAGATTCAGGTTCCTTCCGGATTTCTCCCTCTTTGGGTTGAGGGATTTGAGGGTGGATCCGGTCGCCGTGACCCTGACCGTGACCGTGGCGGGGAGTTAGAGAGGGCGTTTCAGTCGAAATTCCACTGCTTGTTCGCGGGGGGTGACAGGAGGGGTTTCTCGAATGACGACGCCTTCCGAGTCGACCCGGACTGAGGCCTCCGCGATTTTTCGGGTCAACTCATCCCGTTGAATTTCCAATTCCCGGACACGGGCGACCAATTTTTGGTAGGCTGGCGCATTTGAGCCGCCGGATTCACGTCCCGATGATCGTTCCGTCTGCCGCAAGCGGGTCAGGAGTTCCGCCTTTTCGGTGCCCCAAAGTTGTCGTTGATGTTCCGCTTCTGCCAGGAGCGCCTGCAAACGCGTCTCCCGTTCCCGCCCTCCCTGAAGCGCCTCGCGAAGCCGCTGAACCTCGGCATTCAGAATTTCGACCTGCGAAGCTTTGGCGGCCGCAGCAACCGCTCCGTCGGCGGGCGCACCGTCATCGGTTGGGCCTCTGCCATCGGGAACCGAAGCCACGGCGAGGCGCTGCTCCGCTGTTTTCAATTGAGCTTCGAGTTCCTGTCGATGCATTCGTTCCGCAACCAGAGCGGCTTCCGCCTTTTGGGAATTCGCCAATTGACTCGCAAGGACCACGACGCGATTGGACAGGGCCTGATTTTCCTGCTGGATGACTCCCGCTTTGCCGGTTTCCTTTTCCAATTCGACGGTCAACTGTTCGACCCGGGCCGTCTGGCGACCCGCATCCGCCCGGGCGACGGTCAGGTCTGTCTCCAGTTTTCGAATGCGGACCGAGGCTTCCTCGGTTTGATGGGAGCGGAATTCGTCGATCTGTTTCTCGAGGCGCGCCTTGTCCACGAGAAGTCCGGCGTTCTCTTTTTCGGCGGCATCGAACCGCTCCTGAAGCACACTTAATCGACCGGATAGATCCGCGATTTGGCGTCCGCGTTCGGTATCCGATTTGAGCTCGGACACTTGGGATTTGAGCGCTGAATTTTCCGACTTGAGCCCCTTCAATTCCCCTTCGCGAAGTCGCTTGAGTTCCGTGTCCAGCTCCGACCGTTCACGGGTAAGACTGGCGAGAACGGTTCGTTGCGACATCAGCTGGCGATTGGCTTCGTTCAAGGCTTCCCGGGCTTCGTCGGCAACGACTTTCTCGACCAGATTTTTCCGTTCCGCCATCTGGCGCTCCAATTGGGAGGAAAGAGCCTGATTGGTGGATTGAAGTGCCGAAATCTTTTCAACCGCCTGTTGGAGTTCCCGGGGATCAATGGGGGCAGGCTGAGCGGAGAGAGCCTCCCGGAGCTTGGCCTCAAGAACCTGCCTGTCCCGGGTGAGTTCGCCGATTTGCTGATTGAGGCGATTGAATTGATCGAGGACCTCGCCTTCGGGGGCCAGGGGGGGCGTTGCCGGTGAGGGCAAGGCGGGCTGTGAGGGGGGCGGGGAACCCGGGTCTTCCGGGCCAAGTTGCGTCAATTTTTCCTCGATATAGCGCAGGCGAAATCCAACCACCTTTTCATTCCAACTGGGGTACGCTTTATGAAGGACCAAAAGTCGTTCCCGGGCCTCTTGGAAGTTTCGACGGGCTTCCCGGCTGTGGCCCTGAATCTGCTCGGCATCCGCGTTGGACAGGATGCGATAAACCGCGATATAATCGTCGTCGGGTCCTCCCAGCGCCACCCCGATGCACAGGATGGGCAGCAACAGAAAGCGGAAACGGCGAAACATCGATGGACGCTACCGAACCTTGTTCGGAATGGCCAGCAAGAGTCTCCGGCCAACCCACCAAGGGAAGGAAGGGCTGAAAAATGAAGTCAACGACCGGGTCAAAAGGCATTGACTTTGGAGATCCTCCCGGTAGTCTCCAAGACAGTTAGTAATCGCACTTGAAAGGCTTTGCCATGAACAGATTTTCAAAAATCAATCCGCTGTTGGGTCTTATTGCAGCGGCAGTCACCGCGTCGGTCGCGGCGGTCGCCACTCCGCAAACTGGCACAGCCAAGTTTGTGAAAGTGCACGGAACCGTGACCGTTGATAACGCGCCGGTCAAAACGGGTGAATTTGCCAAGCCGGGGTCCATTGTTGCCACGGCCGAGAAGTCGTTGGCCCGGTTGGACATCGGAAAGAACGGCCCAGACCTGTTGATCGACGAAAACTCCAAGGTCTCCATCGATGATTTGACCTACGATGACTCCGGTTCCGAGACGGTGATTTCGACCAAGCTTGGGGCAAAGCAGGGTAGTTTCAGCGGGCGCGTGAATCGAATCTCCGCCCAGTCCACCTACACGGTTTCGACCCCGACGACGACAGCAGCCATCCGAGGGACCATTTACACGGCGACTCAAACCGGTGTTGTTTATGTTTTTGACGGTTCGGTCGATGTCATCTGGACTGATCCTTCCACCGGTCGTCCGGCCAACTTCAATGTTTCAGCCGGCCAGATGTTCGACCCGTCCATCCCCGGAGTCGTGGAAATCCCGCCCGGCACGAAGGCTCCGTTTGGCTCTGACACGGTGTATGACTCGGACCTTCCGATTCCTTTTGGTCCTTTGACGATTGTCTCTCCGATTAGTTCCACCGGAAAGACCAAGTAATCTCTCCGAGAAACCCTTTTACCCAGAACAACGTTGTTGTTCTGGGTTTTTTGTTGGATGCGCCTCATTCCCTCCTGGATACCCCGGGCGGCACCATTCTGGGTGGCATCCTGTGTGATTGGTGTCGGCTGCATGCTGACGGCGGTGACGGGTTGGCTGGATCGTCAACCGGTGGTACCCGTGCCGACGGGGTTGTCAGCCCGGGAGTGGAGCACCTCCGAGTGGTTGGAAACCGGTCGAAAATACGATCTGTTCCATCGGTTGGAGCTGATTCTCTATGATCTGCGGGCAAGCCAGGCCGCGCGGAAGGCTCCCCCGTTGGCCACAAATCTTGGGATCGTCAGCATCAACGACACGACGATTCGGAGGCTCGGGCACGGCTACCCGTTGGGAACTGCCTATGGTCCGCCACTGCCCCGGCATCTCTATGGCCGGGTCATTCGGGAGCTCAATCGGCAAGGGGTGCAGGAGATCGGAATGGACATTCTCCTGGCGGACGAGCGGCCGGACCACGGGAAGGTGGCGTGGGTGGACGACGACGGCACCAATCTGGTGAACTCGGATAATGTCCTGGCCAGGGTCATCCGTCAGTCCGGCAATGTCGTCACCGGGGTGCTGACCAATCTTCCGCCGTCCCGCACCTTTCGAGGCTCAGACGTCACGCTCGGGGGGGTTGATTCACCCAGAGACATTGATGGCTCGGCCCGCAGGGTTTATGCCTTTCAGGATTGCCGGTATCTCAGCGTTCGGCTTCTGAACTACGCCAACCGCCAGAAATTCGATGTGGAGCAGCGTCCGGATGGGTCCCTCCGGATCTTCCGCTTTGAATCCTCGGAAGGCGAACCATTGGAATTGACCAACGGGTATTTTACCGAAGTGCTTCCGAAGGGGCAGCGAGTGAAAACGCCTGCGTTTGTCACCAATCGGGTCTGGCACCTGGGTATTGTTCTGGCCGCCGAATCCTTGGGACTCGACCTCACCAACCCGGTGTTTGAACCGGGTGGCGTCCGACTGAGTGGTACAAACGGCGTGACGCGTTTCATCCCTCTGAGTCACGGCACGTCGCTGTTAATCAATTGGACGGCCCGCGCGAAGGACGTGTTCAACCAGAGCCTGGAGGACATTCTTGCCCTCGATTCGATCCGTGAAGAGGACCCCAGTCAAGTCATCGACCCACTTTGGACGAATCGGATCGCTATCGTTGGCTCGATGGCCACCGGCAATAACGTGGCGGACTTGGGGGCGACCCCACTGGCGGCATCCGACTTCCTGATTGCGACCTATGCCAATGTCGCCAATTCCATCATTAGTGACCGATTTGTCAGGCATCTGCCCATTGGGGGCGATGTCGCTTGCGAGATAGTCCTGGGAGTGATTGGGGCTCTGGTCACGTTGAGACGTCGAATCCTGTTTGCCGGGGCCGTGGTGTTGCTGGTGGGGGTCGGATACGTGTTCTTATCCTTCTGGGTCTTTGCCACCTACCGCCTCTGGTTGCCGGTGGCTCATCCCCTTCTCTCGGGTCTGCTCTTGAATCATGCGGCCCTGTTGACCTGGCGGGTCGTGTTTGAACAACGCGAGCAACGGCGTGTCCGGGGGATATTTTCCAAGATCGTCTCTCCGGATGTCGTGCAGGAGTTATTGAAGGCGGACCAGCACGCCCTGGGTGGGGCACGGCGCAAATTGACGGTCTTTTTTGCTGATGTCCGTGGTTTCACAGAAATGACCGACCAATTTCAGGCAGCTGCAGAGCAATACGTTCAAGCCAATGGCCTGAGCGGTGCTGCTGCCGAAGCCCATTTTGAATCGCAGGCGAGCGAGGTTCTGGCCACCGTGAATACCTACCTCGCCACGATCGCTGACGTCATCAAGCTGCATCAGGGAACCTTGGACAAGTATATCGGCGATTGCGTGATGGCCTTTTGGGGTGCCCCCCTTGACGAACCGCGTCATGCCGTCCGGTGTGTCGAGGCGGCCATTTCAGCACAGCGGGCGATACAGAAGCTCAATCAGGAGCGCGAGGTGGAAAACCGACGACGGGAGACTGAAAATCCGGACCGTGCT
>CAIPFS010000236.1 GCA_903864375.1 uncultured Verrucomicrobiota bacterium | reverse complement strand
CGCCGCCTATCAGCAATCGAGCGACGAGAATCCCGTCTACAGCCTCAAGGATCCCGACAATAAACTGGTCTGGCGAAGCCATCTGCGGCGGCTCGACTTTGAATCAATTCGTGACTCTCTGGTCCTGCTGACCGGGAAGATGGACCTGAGTGTGGGCGGCAAGCCGGTCAATTTGAGTGAGGAACCGTACAGTTACCGTCGCAGCATCTATGGCTACGTGGATCGGTTGCACGTGTCAGACCTGCTTTCCCAATTCGATTTCAGCGATCCTGAGATGGCCAATTCCAGGCGGATTTCAACGGTGGTGCCGCAGCAGGCCCTCTTTTTCCTCAACAATTCGATGACCGTCGACGCGGCGCGGCACCTGGTGAATCGTCCGGAGCTGGACCAGGCCACCGATGACGACGCCCGAATCACCGCCCTCTATCGGATCCTGTACCAGCGTGTTCCCGAGCCTCGGGAAATCAGCTGGGGCAAGGAGTACATCGAGCAGGTGCATCAGTTGATGTCGGGCGATGTCCGGCCGAAGGGACCACGTCGGACCAAGTCGGTGTACAAGAAGCCGGTGGCTTCCAAGGACAAGTACGCGGCGGTGCAAAATGCCGGGGTGACGGTACAACGCGGGGCACTCGACGCCTGGGAAAGCTATGCCCAGACCTTGTTGTTCTCCAACGAGTTTATTTACGTCTACTGAGGCCGGACGCGACCGTCATCAGGGGGAATGGGCCGTTTCCGGCATCCCCGGAGTGCAGCCCCTGCCGACCGGCCGGCTGCCGGTCCATCATGTCGTCGACCCGGGAAGCCATTCCCATCGGCTGAAGGTGGCTGCCTGGCCGCACGGCTCTCCTGCTTCGGTCAACAAATTCCAAACTGTGGCCTGGGTAATCCGAAAACGTCTTCCATCCCGGGAGATGCGGACCCCGCTGTAATCATCGATATGACCGCGGGCGGTGACGGCGGCCAGAAGGCGCGCCCGCTCGTCGCGGTTGGGGGCCTCTGCTGTGAACCGTGAGGGGGTCGAGGTGAATTCCTGCCAGGTCATTCCCCACAAGCGCAGGGCGGTCGCGTTGCCGTAATTGAGCACCGGATCGGTCTCGGTGCCGTGGGAGACGACCACCACCGGCGCCTCATGAAGTGCCCGGGCCAGGTCGATTCCTGTGAGACCGGCATCCAAAAGGTTCCTGCCGGTGAAGTGACGGTAGCTGTGGACGATCCGCTCCGCCCGCCGCACCAGGCCGGGTTTCTGCCAGGCCCATTCGATGGTCTCCGAATTTGTGGTGCTGCGGTCGGTCATTCCGTTCAAGGGGTGATCAGACCCGCCAATGCGGAGTCGTAGGCCTTCGGCACGAGGGAAAAGTCGTTCACGGTGACAGTGAGGTCCCGGATGATGCCGTCCTGAAGTCCATAGATGAAGCCGTGCACCGAGAGGGCCTGGCCGCGCTCCCAGGCATCGCGTGCGATCGTGGTTCTGCAGACATTCGCCACCTGCTCAATGACGTTGACCTCGCACAGCCGGTTTGAAGCCGCAACCGGGTCCGCCGTGGCCAGTAATCCGGCGGCATGCTTCTCGCGGATGTCCTGCAAATGCCGCAACCAATTGTCGCTGAGGCCGAGCCGATCCTCCCGCAGGGCCGCTCCCACGCCACTGCAACCGTAATGACCGCAGACAATGATGTGGCGCACCTTGAGGATATCCACGGCGAACTGCATCACGGACAGGCAGTTGAGGTCGGTATGGACCACCAGATTGGCGACGTTCCGATGGACAAACAATTCACCCGGCAACAGGCCGACGATTTCATTCGCGGGAACCCGGCTGTCGGAACAGCCGATCCAGAGGTACTCCGGTGTCTGTTGACGGGAAAGTTTGACGAAGAATTCCGGATCCAGACGTCGAATGTTGGCCGCCCAGGTCCGGTTGTTCGCGAACAAATGCTGCAGGGAAAACGGCTGGGGGTGCATCAGGCGCGGGTCCGCGATATCGGCCGTCTCAAGCCAGCCTTCAAGTTCAATTCCGACATGGCGACGATTCTAGGGGAAAGGTCGGGCGGGGTAAATCCCGATGAACCGCCGGCCTGCCTTCAACCCGGACTTTCCAAACAGCGGTGGGGACGGCAGGTTTTCCCCATGTCCACTCCCTTGCGATGCCGCCTGCTGGCCGTTGGCCTGCTTCCCTGGGTGGTTTTGGGTGCCGACATTGGAGTCGTCACCGGGTCCGGCCCAGGCACCAACGGGTATCGCGCCCTGGTCCCGGATGATCGCCCGTCGGCCCCCATCCTTGCCCCGGCCAGTGCCGAGGGGCGGGCACGCATCCAGCAGTTCAAGCTACCGTCCGGTTTGAAGGTCGACCTCTGGGCCTCCGAGCCGATGCTGGCCAATGCGGTGGCCTTTTCCGTGGACGAATTGGGCCGGGTCTGGACCAGCGAGACCTACCGCTACCGGACCAGCGTGCTGGATATCCGGCATTACATGTTCATGCTCGAGGACGATTTGGCCTCGCGCAGTCTTGAGGATCGTCTGGCGAATATTCGCAAATGGTTTGGACCGGAGGGCGAAAAGCAGCTCAGCCGAGAGACCGAGGTCATCCGCCTGTTGGAAGACACCCAGGGGACGGGCCATGCAGACCGATCGACGGTGATGGTGGAGGGTCTGAATTCCCCTCTGGACGGCATCGCCAGCGGAATCCTGGCCCGGCATGGCGAACTATGGTTCACCGATATCCCGTCCCTCTGGAAGTTCACCCCCAGGACCGGTGCCGAACGGGATCGCACCGGCCTCCAACCCGTCCGGAGTCCCCAGTCTGCCATCGGACTTGCCTCCACCCCCCAGGTGCACAGCAACCTGACCGCCGAGGCCCTGCTGACCGGATTTGGCGTCCGCTTCAGTTTTACCGGACACGACCTTCATGGGTTGAAATTGGGACCGGACGGACGGCTGTACTTCAGCTGCGGTGATCGCGGCACCCACGTCACGACCCGGGAGGGAACCGTGATCGACCTGCCGGATGAAGGCGCGGTCTTCCGGTGTGAGCCGGACGGTTCGCATCTGGAGATCTTTGCCCGTGGATTGCGCAATCCCCAGGAACTGGCCTTTGATGACGAGGGAAATCTGTTCACCGGCGACAACGACTCGGATCAGGGGGATCGTGAACGATGGGAGTACGTGGTCGAGGGAGGGGACTACGGCTGGCGGGTGGGTTATCAGCAT
>CAIPFS010000235.1 GCA_903864375.1 uncultured Verrucomicrobiota bacterium | reverse complement strand
TGCCTCGATTCCCGAGGCCGCCGTCCATCCCGGGCTGTACCGGCGTCAGAATGGAGCCGTGGACTGGTCCACGGTGACGGGACCGGGATTTGGTTACCGCTTGGAGGAAATCCACCGGCTTCTACCCGGACCCGCCTTTCAATTTTGAATTCATTACACTCGATTCATTATGAATATGCGACACCTGAAGCTCCCGTTTCTCCTCCTCGCCTGTCTCGGCGTTGAACTCCTCTGCCGCGGGGCGGACAGCTCTCCATCCCTCACGCTGCATGCCCGACAACGCCATCCGGTTGAAGGCCAGACCAACCAGTTCAAAGTGGTGGACAAAACCATGGAATGGGATCCGCACAGGACCGCCATCGTGGTCTGTGACATGTGGAACGAACATTGGTGCAAGGGGGCGACCAAACGGGTGGCTGAGATGGCTCCTCGGATGAATGAGGTCCTCAAGGCGGCACGTTCGCGCGGCGTGCTGATCATTCATTGCCCCAGCGACACCATGAACCACTATGTCGGTCGCCCGGAACGCCAGTTGGCCCAGGCGGCCCCCAAGGTCACCCCCATTGTTCCACTTCAAGATTGGTGCCATCTGAATGGGGCCAAGGAGGCTCCCCTGCCGATTGACGACACGGACGGCGGTTGCGATGACGAGCCTCCCTGCAAGACGCGAACCGCCTGGTCCCATCAGATTGATACGCTGGAAATCCAGTCGGGAGATGCCATCACCGACAGCGCCGAGGCCTATTATCTGATGCAACAACGCAGAATTGAAAACGTCATCGTCATGGGAGTTCACCTGAATATGTGCGTCTTGGGACGCCCCTTTTCCATCCGACAAATGGTGGCGCAGGGAAAACAGGTGGTCCTCATGCGGGACATGACCGATACCATGTACAACTCGCGCCAGCGTCCTTATGTCCCTCATTGCGTCGGCACCGACCTGATGATCGAACACGTGGAGAAGTACTGGTGCCCCTCCATCACCAGCGTCGATTTCCTTGGGGGCAGGCCGTTTCGTTTCACCGAGGACAAACGTCCGACCGCGATGCTGATGATCGGAGAGGATGAATATCACACCTGGGAGACCCTCCCCGAATTTGCCCGGACCGAATTGGAACCGAGGGGCATTCACTGCGATGTTGCGTTCGCCAATGCAAAGGACAAAAACGCCTTTGATGGCCTTGAGCAACTTCCCGACGCCGATCTTTTAATCGTCAGCGTCCGCCGGCGAACCCCCTCCCTCGCGCAGATGAACCTGATCCGAAGGCATCTGGCAGCGGGAAAACCCATCGTCGGCATTCGGACCGCCACCCACGCGTTTGGTGCCCGTCCGGACGATGAACTCCATGTCGGATGGGAGTCCTTCGACCGGGATGTTTTTGGCGCCCACTATGAGAATCACTACGGAACTGGACATGCCACCCTCGCTTCGATCGTCCCGGGGAACGCCACCCATCCGGTCTTGTCGGGAGTTCCTGCCGGGGAACTCCGATTCAGCTCGCACCTGTATAAGAGCCGGAATCTTTCTCCAACCACCACCGTGCTTCTGACGGGCAGGCTGGAAGACCAACCGTCGGACACCGAACCGATCGCCTGGATCAACACACCGGATGGGCATCGTGTCTTTTACACCTCCCTGGGTTCCCCGGATGATTTCACCCAGCCCGCCTTCCGACGCCTGCTCCTGAACGGTATCCTCTGGTCGCTGAATCAACCCATTCCTCCGTTGGTCCCCGGAACGACTCCCATCGTCACCGGCCATGCGTTGGTCACCCCTGCCCCGATGGATGAAGTCCCGCAGGAAGCACCGCCGGAGGAACATCCCCTCCCGCCTGCGGAAGCCGCCCGGCATTTTCATGTCGCCGATGATTTGGAGTGGGAACAGGTCCTGGCAGAACCTGACGTCGCACAACCCGTCTTTTTGAATTTCGACGAACGCGGACGCCTGTGGGTGGTGGAATACCGCCAGTATCCCGCCCCGGCGGGATTGAAGCAGATCAGTCACGACAATGTCTGGCGTTCGGTTTACGATCAAATTCCCCCTCCGCCTCCGCATCATTTTCGAGGGGCCGACCGAATCACCGTTCACGAAGACACGCGGGGCACCGGAACATTCAACCGGCACACGACATTCGTTGAGGGTCTAAACATCACCACGGCATTGGAGCACGGTCGTGGCGGCGTTTGGGTCCTCAACCCTCCCTACCTGCTGTTTTATCGCGACGCCAACCATGACGACATTCCCGATGGTGATCCTGAGGTCCGTCTTTCGGGTTTCGGCATCGAGGACACCCATTCCGTGGCCAACAGCCTGCGCTGGGGTCCCGACGGCTGGTTGTACGGCTGCCAGGGAAGCACGGTCACCGGCAACATCCTGGTGTATGACTCCTCCGGAAAACCGATCGATTCCCGCCCGGTGTATTCTCAAGGCCAAAATATCTGGCGCTATCAACCCGAGCAGCGTCGTTTTGAGATCTTCGCTGAAGGAGGGGGCAACGCCTTTGGCTGCGAAATGGATGCCGAAGGAAGGATTTTCTCCGGCCACAATGGCGGCGACACCCGGGGGTTCCATTATGATCAAGGGGCTTATCTTCAAAAGGGATTCGAAAAACACGGCCCCCTGTCGAATCCCTACGCCTTCGGCTATTACCCCCCCATGTCCCACGCGCAGACCGCGCGATTTACCCACAATTTCATCCTATACGACGGCGCAGCCCTGCCCGGGGTTTACTCCGGCATGCTTTTCGGCATCGAACCGCTGCAGGGCCGAATCGTCCTCAGCCGGATCATTCCCGACCAGACCAGCTTTCGAACCGAAGACGTTTCCCGGGTGGTCACCAGCGATGATCGGTGGTTTCGACCGGTCGATATCAAGGTGGGCCCCGACGGGGCCATCTACGTGTGCGACTGGTATGACCACCAGATCAACCACTGGAGGAACTACCAGGGGCAAATGGATGCGTCCAACGGTCGTGTTTATCGGTTGAAAGCGAAGGGATCCCATGGACCATCGTCGCCGGACCTCGGCCGATTGGATGGTGAGTCCCTGGTTCATCTTCTGGTCCATCCCAATAAATGGTTCCGTCAGACGGCGGTTCGCCTTCTCGCGGACCGCAGGGATGCATCCCTATACCAGCCCTTGAGGGAATTGATGACCAGGGAAACCAACCAGACCTCCCTCGAAGCCCTGTGGGCCCTGCACACGTCGGGCGGATGGACACCCGATGACCAACGGACATCCCTTTACCATCGAAACCCTCAGGTGCGACTTTGGGCCGCCCGCTTGGTCGGGGACAACGGCCCGCCTCTTTCTCCGGTAACCGATGCCCTGATCTCCCGGGCCGGTGAGGAAACGGATCCCGAAGTCCGCAAACAATGGGCCGCCACCGCCCGTCGGATGCCGTCGACGGTCGGCCTGGCCATGGTGAAGCAGCTCCTTCAACACGATGAGGATGCCCGGGACACACGCATCCCCCTCATGCTGTGGTGGGCCATTGAAGCCCGCTGTGCCGAGCATCGCGAAGACGTGCTGTCGCTGCTGACCGAACGCGACATTTGGGATCGCCCGCTGGTTCGAACGTCTATCCTGGACCGATTGATGCGCCGGTTCGCTCAGTCCGGCACCCGTGCCGACCTTCTGACCTGTGCGCGATTGCTGGAACTTTCACCGTCCCCCACCCACAGCAGCCTCCTGATGTCGGGATTCGAGGCGGCGTTCAAGGGGCGCTCCTGGTCAGGATTGCCGGATGAACTTGTCCAGGCCATGAACCGGCGACAGGTCGGATCCATGGCCCTGCGTTTACGCCAAAATGATGCTGTGGCCTGGGAGACCGCTCTGAAGAGCTTGAAGGATGAAAACAGCCCGGGCGAACAGCGGATTCCATTCATTGAAATACTGGGCGACCTCCGATCACCCCGCG
>CAIPFS010000234.1 GCA_903864375.1 uncultured Verrucomicrobiota bacterium | reverse complement strand
CATCCCCTTCACGCGTCCATGTTTTCGTTGGGGTGGCTTGGGAGTTCGAGGCAGCCGGATGGGTCATGGGGGTGGCGCTGGGGACGCTTCGGAAGGTTATGCCGTGCGGGACGGGAGAGAATTGGCGCCGGCGTCCTGTCGATGGGGACGAAGGGTAAGCCACGAGGCCACCGTCAACACGGGGGTGGCCAGGGCAACCACGATTCCCATCTGAAGAGTGAGGTGGGTCCATTTGATTTCACCGGTGGTTCCCAGTCGTGCCAGATAGAGAATCATCGTGAACAAATAGCCACCGGCATCGGCAACGGCGATGAGGAACGAGGCGGTCCCTTTCTGCCGGGTGGCAGCCAGCAATCGATCAAACAGAATGCTGTTGAACGGAACATAGGCAAGATACACGCCCAGGCCGGTGACGGAAATCCAGGCCACCGGGGTCAATTGACCGCCCTGAAACATCAATGTCGACACGCCCACCAGCAGTGCTCCGAGGGCAATCACCCAATGATAGACGGCCAGGGCTGTCCAATGACTTCGAATGAACCAAAGGCCGCCCAACGCCGCCATCACCCCCAGCCCGGCAAAGGTTTCAATGCGAGTGAAGACACTGGCGGAGGGCTTCTGACCCAGTTCCTTTAGAACGTCGGCCATGAAGGTATCCCGCAAATCACGGTAAACCGTCAGGACGATGTACGAAAGAACGAGCAGGATCAGGGGAAGACCGAAACGCCTGAGAAAGAGCCGTCGCGCGTGCGAATCCATCGGTTGGCGGACACTGCGATTGGCCACATCCTCCGGGCTGGGCGGAGGGAGTTGTGACAACAGCCAGAGACAGAGTGCCAGCAGGGGTACAAACAGCAGGCCGGTCACGGCGGGCATCCCCATTTGATCAACGCCCCATTGGGACATGACCCATTGGCCGGCTGATTTTGTCCAGCCCGAGGCAAAGATGAAGCTGACACTCATTCCGAGCCCCAGGAATTCGGTGACCTTTCGGCCTTCGAGGAAACTAAAGACAAGGCCCCAAATCATTCCGAGGGGTAGACCGTTCACCAGCAGGCAAAGCACTTGAATGGGAGCGGGAACGAATGGCAGCAATGCCAGCGGGAAAAAGGCCAGGCCGATCAACAGGGCAATCATGGCAATGCGTCGCCCGGGAAGGGCTTCGCTGACCACCTTGATGCCGGTGAACTTGGAGATGGTGTACCCCACCATTTGGGCGACCACGAGCAGCACCTTCAAATCGAAACCAGCCAGCTTGAGTCCTGAAAAGCTGGCGGCGGTGAAGGGCTTGCGAAAGGCATACATGCTGGTGTAGGCGCCGAAGGCGGCCAGACCCGCAATGAGGGTCAGGGCGGCGGGATTTCGAGCCAGCCAACCTCGAAATCCGCCTGAATCCGTCGGGGAGTTCATGGGTTTGATTGGGCCAATTCCTCGGCGAGGCCAAAGGAAAGCGTCATCCCATTGCCGCCAAGTCCGTTCACGATGGTGACCCCGGGTTCAGGATGAGCGATGAATTCGGTGGCGCCCGGCAGTTTGGCATAGATGCCAAACCACCGCTCCAGAACGCGGGTGTCGGGCATCACGGCGAAGGTTTCAAGATAGCGGCGGACGAGAACGTCCAGGGACTCATGGAGAAACGGGTCATGAGTTAATCCGTAATGGTGGGTATCGCCCAGGACCACCTCGCCCTGAGCATTTTGGGAGGCCAGAACGTGAATGCCATTGGCAATGTATTCCGGATGACTTTCCCCAAAATTCTTCCGGAGGGTGGGAAGGGAGGGGCAATGGGCAAAGGCGCCGTAATGCAGGAGAGTTAATCCACCGCACAGACTTGGACCCAATCGCCATCCGTCGGGTTGGATGGGAGTCCGCCACATCTGGAGCTTGCAGTTGGTGATCCCAGATGCTCGAAGGACGTCTGGATAGAGGATTCGCAGTTCGGCCCCTGTGGCCACGAAGACCCGGTCCACCTCCCAGGTTCCCTTGGCGGTGTGCACGGCCGGCATGGCGATCTGATGAACCGCAGCGTCAGAAAGGAGAGTGACCCCCTCTTGCTTTGCCAGCCAGCGCCAGAGAGCGGGAAGGGCCTCCCGTCCGTCCACCGTGACTTCATGGGGGCTGAACAGGCCGCCGATGACGGCGTCATGGCGGGCTCCCGGGGCGCGGTCCCGGATGGTGTCGGACTTCCAAATCTCCCCTGCAAATCCCGACAATTCCGGTTGTTCCAAAAACTCCTGGAGCACCTGCGCTTCCAGCTCGTTGGCGGCGAGGTGCAGGGAGCCGTTTTCGGTGGCGGAGAATCCGGCCTTTCGACTGAGTTCCATCCATTTCTCCCGGCTGCGCAGGGCACGACGCCAGAGCTTTCCGGGAGATTGTCCCATCGGCCAGACGAGACCAAAATTTCGAATGGATGCGCCCACCGGACGTTCCTCCCGGTCCCATAGCACCACGGATTTGCCCTGTTGTGAAAAGGCAACTGCCAGGGCGGTTCCAACGATTCCCCCTCCGACAATTCCGATTTCCGCGCGTCCGGCGATTTTCATGATGCGATGTCGAAAAGGGGAAGAATCGCCGGCAGGCTGTCAATCAGGTGAGTCGGGCGGTGGGGTTCGAGCTGGGATCGAAGGTGGGTACCGTAAGTGACGGCAATCACCCAGGGGCATCCCGCCGAGCGGCCCTCACCGATATCGCTGGGGGTGTCACCGACCTTTGCGACCCGCGTGACCTCCAAAACCCCCGTCCGGCGCATGGCCTCGTGGATCAGGTCCGGAGCGGGCCGGCCATGGGGCACTTCGTCGCTACTGACGGCCGTATCTATCAGGCCCCGGTCCAGCCAGCCCAGACGCTTCAGGATCACGTCGACAGTACTCCGTTCAAAGCCGGTGTCGCACGCCACTTTGACTCCGGCAGCATGCAGGGCGGCAAAAACGGTCGAGGCCCCGGGGATTTCGCCCACCTCGGGGGAAGTGGCGTAATAGGCATTGGTGAGACGAAGAAATTCATCGTTTCCGCGCCGCACGATTTCGCTGTCCATGGCGGTCGGACCGATTCGCGGCGTCAACAGTTGGGCAATGGCCTTGGGCTTTCGTTCGCCCATGACTGAATTGGCCTCTGCAAGAGTCACCGGATGCCCAATGTGGGCCATGGCCGCCATCAGAAATCCAGCCACCCGGTTTTCATCCCGGACGGTGGTGCCTGCCAGGTCAAAAACAACCAGGCTTGGGCGCGGTTGGGTGGTGGGTGTATCAGAGATAGACACTCGATCAAAATACCGGAACCGGACTCACCGGGACAAT
>CAIPFS010000233.1 GCA_903864375.1 uncultured Verrucomicrobiota bacterium | reverse complement strand
TGACGTTCTGGCCCCCGTTTCCGCCCGAGCGGACAAAGGACTCTTCGAGGTCCGACTCATGGATTCCCAAAGCAGTCATGCGTCGGGCAAGCTGCTCGCTGAAGTCCGGATGGTCGTGCGTCGAATGAATGTGGGGAGGCTATAGCCACGGAGGGGATCGCGCGATCTCGAAATCACCGGCTGAATTCTGCCGACTTGCTAGCGGACATCCAGCGGGGCACCGTTCGGGGAACTTCGAAACTGAACCATCATGGCCACCGCTGTCCCTCTCGTCACCATTCACCCTTATTTCCGTCCGCATCCAGGCAAACTCGAGGCCTTCAAGGACCTGGCGCGCCGGTTTGTCGAGCGGACTTCCTTGGAGCCGGGTGCCGTTTATTACGAGTTTACTTTCAATGGCGGCGAGGCCTTCTGTCGCGAAGGCTATGTCAATGGTGAAGCGGCCCTGGCCCACCTCGACAATGTGGCGGCACTGCTGGCCGAAGGATTGACCCTGGCGGAATTGGTTCGTCTCGAATTTCATGGGCCGGCAGCAGAACTGGATAAACTCCGGGGCCCCCTCTCTGCCCTGAATGCCGAATGGTTTGTGTGGGAATGCGGTCTGAAGCGGTGATTTTGAGTGAAAGCTGCCCGCATCTGCCTGATTCGTCACGGTGAGACCGAATGGTCACGCCTGGGGCGGCATACCAGTGTAACCGATCTCCCCCTGACGCCCACCGGTGAAGCCCAGGCCCGACAGTTGGGTGCGCAACTGGATGGAGTCCGCTTCGATCAGGTCTGGTGCAGTCCGCGTCGGCGTGCCCGTGAGACCTGTCGATTGGCGGGGCTGGACGGCCAGGCGGTGGTTGATTCCGAATTGAGGGAATGGGACTACGGAGACTACGAGGGGCTGCGGTCCGTCGAAATCCGAAAAAAGGTTCCCGATTGGAATCTGTTCCTTGACGGCTGCCCCGGAGGGGATTCCCCGGAACAAATGATGGCGCGACTTGATGCCGTCATTGCCCGGCTGCGCCTGCTTCCTGGCAACACGGCGGTCGTCGCTCACGGGCATTTTCTCCGCGTCCTCGGGGTCCGCTGGCTCGGGCTCCCGATCACGGCGGCGGAACAATTTCTATTGGGAACGGCCTCGGTCAGTGTGCTGGGCGAGGACGGTTCCCTCCACCTTTGGAACCATACGGCGGATGCCGTGAGCCTTACGCTTCCGTCGGCCTGAAGTTTTTATGAAAATCACTCCCCTTGGCGCAGCGGGCGGCGAAGTCACCGGCTCCTGCTACTTCGTCGAATCGGACAAGGCCCGGATTTTGGTCGACTGCGGACTGTTCCAGGGAGGGCGGAATATCGAGTCGCTGAATCGTTCGCCGCTGGGGGACCACCTGGGACACCTGGATGCGGTCCTGTTGACCCATGCTCATCTCGACCATGTCGGGCGCCTTCCACTTCTGATTCGGGCGGGTTATCGGGGACCCATCCTGGCAACCCCGGCGACCATCGAACTCGCGGCCCTGGTTCTTCATGACGCCGCAAAAATCCAGGCCCAGGATGCGGAGCGGAGGAATCGGCACCTCCAGCGGGCGGGCGAAGCCCCGCAGGCACCTCTCTACACCCAGGAGGACGTGGACGCGGCCCTTCGACTCTTCCAGCCCATCCCCTATCACCAGCGGTTTCCGGTCGCTCCTGGCGTCCAGGCGATTTATCTCGAGGCAGGACATATGCTGGGCTCCGCCAGCATTCAGTTGAGGGTGGAGGAGTCGGGTAAAACCAGGGTTGTGGTCTTCTCCGGTGATCTCGGACCGCGCGGAGTGCCGATTCTCAAGGACTCGGAGACGTTCACCGAAGCAGATTTGGTCTTTCTTGAGTCCACCTACGGAGATCGGGATCATCGTTCCCGGGAATCGACGGTGGCGGAATTCACCGGGATCGTTCAGGCGGCGGTTCGTGAGAAGGGAAAGATCTTCGTGCCCACTTTTGCCATTGGTCGGGCTCAGGGGCTGATTCACATGCTGGCCTGTCTGATGGAGGAAAAGTCGATTCCGTCGTTTCCCGTCTATCTGGACAGCCCCATGGCCATCGAAGCCTCCAGGATTTATACACGGCATCCGGAACTCTATGACGATGATCTTCTGGATTACCTGAAGGGACGCCCCTTTTCGTCCGACTTTGCCCAGGTGATCATGACGGCCTCAGCTGAGGAATCCAAGCGGATCAACGAGCAGCCCGGGCCGCTCCTGGTTCTGGCCGGCTCCGGCATGTGCAACGCGGGCCGCATCCTGCATCATCTTCGGAACAACCTATGGCAGCCCGGGAGCCACGTCCTGATGGTCGGTTACCAGGGTCACGGAACCCTGGGACGCCAGTTGGTGGATGGCGAAAAGGTCGTGTCCATTTTTGGTGAAAAAATCGCCGTCAAAGCGCGCATTCATACCCTGGGCGGATTCAGTGCCCATGCCGGTCAAACCGATCTGCTGAATTGGTTCGAACCTCTGGCCGCACGACGCCCGAGGGTGGCCCTGGTTCATGGTGAAGACACGCAGCGGCGAGCCCTCGCCAGGTGCCTCTCCGAACGCCACCAAATCCACGCCCACCTGCCCCTGATGGGGGAGTCGCTGGAGATTTGATTGGGCCGCCGCGGCTCGCCTCCGGCTACTTCCGAAACTCCAACAGCCGGGCGACATATTTCCCCAAGAGGTCCGCTTCGAGATTCACTCGATCACCGACTTTTCGTTCCGCAAGGGAGGTGACTTCGTAAGTGTGTGGAATGATCCAAAGGCCAAATCCATCCGGCAATAGATGGGCCACGGTCAGGCTGATGCCATCCACGCAGACGGACCCTTTAGAGATCAAATAGGGGAGAACCTCGTCGGGGGCGGCAATCTCCAACTGGTGGTCCGCTCCCTGCCTCTCCCAGCGCCGGATGATGCCGGTTCCATCCACATGTCCGCTGACAAAGTGGCCCCCCAATCGGCTCGTGGCCAGCAAAGCCCGCTCCAGATTGACCCGCGAACCGGGTTGCAACTGGGCAAAGCTGGTCCTTTTCCAGGTCTCCTCCAGCAAATCGAAAGCAATCCAATGACCGCCGGTCGCGGTTGGTTCCAGTTGAACTGCCGTCAGACAGCACCCGTTGACGGCAATGCTGTCCCCCAGTTGGACCCCCTCGCCAACCCGGGCTGCGTGAATTTTCAGGCGGATGCCTTGGTTCGACTTCTCAATGAGTTCGATGGTGCCCGCTTCTTCGACAATTCCAGTAAACATGTCAGGTCTCAGGGGATGGAGGTGGCTCCGGAGGGACTACCGTCGCCTCGAGTAGGAGGTCTTCCCCCAGAACCGTGGTGCGAACCTCGGTCAGGCGGGATGCTTCAGCAAGCGATCCGGCCCCCCGACCGCCGACCGCCCGGATGGATTTTTCACCACCCAGAATCAGGGGGGCATAGAAAAAGGCCACTTGTTGGGCCAGGCCGGCAGCGATGAAGGCCGAATGGATCTCTCCGCCCCCCTCGACCAGCAGGCTCGTGACACCCTCTGCCCCGAGACGGGACATCACCCATCTTAGGTCGACGTGGCCCTCACGACAGGGAGCAACCCACACCGGGACTTGTCTGGCCAGTGCCTCCCTGCGGTCGTCAGGTGCATCGTCCCCAACGACGACAATGGTTTTTCCCCGAAAAGGATCAGTGACCAGTTGGCACGTCTGCGGAGTTCGCGCATGGGTGTCGAGAATGATTCTGCGGCGGGAAAATGAAGGTCGATTTCCCTGCCGAACGGTCAGGGCTGGATTGTCGGCAAGAACCGTCCCAATTCCCACCAGGATGGCATCGCTGGCCCTCCGCAGCTGCATCACCCGTTTTCGACTCTCAGGGCCGGTAATCCATTTTGACTCCCCGGAGGCCGTGGCAATTTTGCCGTCCAGGGTCATTCCTGCTTTGAGGGTCACCCAAGGGGTCGTGTGAACAATCCAGTGGTTGAATCCTCGATTCAACCTCGTGGCCTCCCTCGATCCTACGCCGCTCAAAACTTCCAAGCCCGCTTCGCGGAGCAGGTCGAGGCCGCGACCTGCATGGCGGGGATTGGGGTCGGTGGCCGCCACGACCACGCGGACAATCCCCGCCCGGATCACGGCATCGGTACAAGGCGGGGTGCGTCCATGTGTGGAGCACGGCTCGAGAGTGACGTAGAGGGTGGCCCCGAAAGGGTTGATTCCACGTTCTTGAGCGTCGTTCAGGGCCTCGATTTCGGCGTGAGGTAATCCTGCCCGATGATGCCAGCCTCGTCCGATTTCCTTCCCTTCCTTGACCAACACGGCACCCACCATGGGGTTGGGTGAGGTTTCGCCCGTGGCCTTTCGCGCCAGGCGAAGGGCGAGGCGCATCCAGGAGACGTCAGAAGGAACTGCCACAGATTTTGGGTCGAAAGTCCGCCGACCCTCCGAGTCGGCGGGCGGAGAGGCCGGCTAAATGAATTCGTTGAAAAGGGCCTCCAGGTGCTCCTGGCGACCACTTTCAAGGCCGGTCACTTCACCGAGATTCAAGGCGTGCTTTTCGCAATCTTCGAAGCTGGCCTTGCCCTGGGTGATGGCGGTTCCGATGTCGGTGTCCCAGGTCCGGTAGCGGTTTTTGACGAATTCCGCCAGACGGCCGTCCTTGCGGATGCGGGCCGCAATCTTCAAACCTCGGGCAAAGGCATCAATTCCGGCGATATGAGCC
>CAIPFS010000232.1 GCA_903864375.1 uncultured Verrucomicrobiota bacterium | reverse complement strand
GTCAGGTATTGCTGCACCCGATTGATCAAGGCGGTTCCAACCCAAAGGCCCGTGGTGGTCCCGGCTTCCGCCGACACCGGAACATCGATTTGGGAAAAACCCAGATTATCTGTGACCCGGAGGATTCCCGCGACTTGCGACCCCGCCGGGTAGGCGTTCATCGCCGATCGATTGAGGCCCAACACCACTTCGACATCGGATCCCGGTTGACCGGCGGGCGGCAGGGTGAATGAGGTTGGGCTCGACAGACTGCTGTAGGTATAGGTCAGGTTGGTCTGGTTCACCGATCCGCGCAAAAGAAGAGGAGTCACCCCGGCAATGGGTGCTTGACCAGCAGGGGGAAGGTCGGACGGCAGGAGGTTCAGGGTGACCGTCAGGTTGGTGGTCGCCAGATTGACCAATCGAAAGCTGTATTGACCGAGGTCGGTACCGAAATCGATCCGCGACGCACTTCCCAAATCGACCGAAACCGCCCCATAGTATTTATTGAATTGAGGTGCCCTCAACCAGAATGCCTGCCCACGCGTGACGGGCTGTGTGGTTTGGTCCAGGACTTGAAGCGGATTGTTGGCTCCCAAGGGGCCCCCGGGGTAGGCAAAGATGTCGGCATTGACGGCAAAATTCGGAACCGGTGACAAAAATGCATCGAACGTCGGTGGCTGATTGGATGGCGTGGGAAAACCAATGAAATTCAACCCGGTGCCCGTCCAGACATAATGCGGTGCCACGGGCTGACCCAGGAGACTCCATTGATAGTCCTTGGTGGTTCGAACCAGATAGGCGGCGTTGCCCCGAAGGTATTGCAATCCGGTGAGTGGAGCTCCGTTGCGGTTCCAACTGATCCATTGGCTATTGGTACCGGTCGGAATGGAAGGATCCTGAACAAACTGGGCTGAACCAGTGGTCGGAACCCACTCCCAGATTTCGGCAATGGGATTGTTGATGTCTGTACCGATCCAGGTGTCGAGCGCGACGTTGGTCACGTCCACGTGGAGGTACACCGCGTTCCAGCCCGCCACGAGCGACAGATTCTGGGTGCTCCATTGCGCGTTAACCCGCAGGGCCAGCAGGACCCAGATCAGGGGAAGCCATTGATTCGGACGGAAAAACTTCATAGCGACGTCAGGTCGGTCAGGTTAAGGCTTTCGATAAAGAGTCCAGGGCGACGAGGGGACGACGCGTTGGAGGGCGTTGATGGGAGTCCCCGAAGACGTACCACCGAAGACCAGGAGTTCCTTGGAGGTCCATACGCCGAGGGAACCCGTGCGGGACTGGGGTTGCCCGCCGTTGACCAGAGGTCGCCAACGTCCGAGAACGGGATCATAGGCGGCGCCGTTTCCCAGGGTGGTGGAGCCCGATTGGCCGCCAAAAACCACCATCTCGGTTCCCGTCCACACGGCCGAATGATATCCCCGGGCCGATGGAGCATTGGACAGGCTGAGGGCGGTCCATGAATTCGCGACCGGATCGTAGCACCCACCGTCTCCCAGTGGGGTGCTGGAAGAGTTCTGCCCTCCCCAAATCAACAGCTTGGTTCCAGTCCATACCGCCGAATGGCCGACTCGGGCTCCGGGAGCGCCCGCCGTGCTCATTGCGGACCACGAGGTGGGAAAACCGCTGCCATCAAGACTTAGAATGGCACCGGTTCCCGGGCCCGAGGATGCCACCGTTGCACCACCCCAGATAAAGACCCGATTGGGTGTGAACACAGACGCCGCACTATAGCGGGCGTCCGGTTGATTGTCGGAAAGCAGTGGCGACCAGACATCGGTAGCCGGGTCGTAAAGTGCCCCCGTGGACTGGCGACCGTGGGAATTCCTTCCACCCCAAATCAGGAACCGGGAGCCGGTCCATCCGGCCACTGCACGATCCCGCTCCGTGGGAGCGTTGGTGCTCGAAGTGGCGTGCCACTGGCCACTGGAGGGTCGATAAATTCCACCGGAGCCCAGATACCCCGTCTGGTTGTAACCACCCCACACGATGAAATCGGATCCAGTCCAGGCAACCATCGGACGAGCCCGAGGGTTTGGGCTGTCCGTATCCCCGACCGGAGTCCAGGCATCCGTAACGGGAGAATACGAGGCACCCTGCCCCGAGTAATTGTTCACCCCGCCCAGATTCCCTCCCCAAACCAGGAACGAGTCCCCGGTCCAGACTCCTCCAAAATCAAACCGGGGGTCGGGCTCCCCGATGGTGCTTCCAGCAATCCAATCGGGTGCGGGCAGTTGATAGAACGGCAAAAATCCGCGTCCCTGCAGTTGAATATCCGCCGGATCGGGTGAGGCGACAGTAATCCCGGGAATTTCCCCACTGGCCACGTGATTGGAGGGATCCAGAAGACTGGTTTTGAGGTCTTGCAGACTGGAAGTGAAGCTCTGCACCAATTGATTGCTTAGACTCAGCAAATCGAGCGACTTGAATGCAACATCCGCAGGCAGATTGACCGGGCTCACGATGCCTTGAATTCGATCGGCGCGAAGTGCGTCCAAACCCAGCTGTTTGGCGGAAATCGAGCCATCAGGAACCGTCGAGGCAACCAGGGCGTAGGCGACCGCCCCGATGCGCTCATCGGGAACGAGCAACTCCGACCCGTGGACCCCGTCGTCGAACCAAACCCGAAGCCAGACGGAGCTATTGGTAAAAATGGAAGGACTGATTGCCTGTGTCATGCCCGACACCGATGTGTCGCCGAGGCCAATCGAATACAGGCCTCGAGCGATCGAAAGGGCCACCGCACCTGTCGGCTCGCCTCCCACCGCACTGGAACCGTCGTGACTCCAGAGCGTCACCGGACCGGAATTGGTCGTGACCAGGGCAAATTTAAACTGACCCGTTCCATTAAACGGGACCCCGTTGGTGGTGACCCGCCCTTGAAAGTGGAGGATTCCGGGTACCGGGGATGCCTGCACCGACACCCAAAGCAGCGACGTCAACAGGACCGGAATGGCCACCCGTTTCACAAAAAAGAGTCGCGACTGTTTCATTCTGCGGGCAGGGGATGTTCTGAATTTGCAGAGGTTTGGCACCGGCGGGCTGTCACGGCACGTGTCTGGCTTCCGGATCGAATCCGCCGCGAAAAGGCCCAGAGCGCCAGCAGGCCGGCCAATCCAGGTGCCATCGCTTTGGGTTCGGGGACAGCCACGATATGGAGCGTCCATCCTGTTAATTGTGTCGTCCCTCCACCACTGACATCAGCCATGAACAAGACCCAATCCCCTTGAATGGGTGTGCCAACGAACTGGTTCAGCGTCGCTGTCCGGGCATCCGCACTGATCACAGAATTCAAGTTTGCCGTCCGGCCATCCGGCTGCCATCGGCCGGTCAGTCCAGCGGGCGGCAGCGCACCCGTAACATTTTGGTAAACGTGAATGTCATGAAGGGCGGAATCATCCAGGGTCACATGCAGGTCCCCAGTGTCGTCGTAACCGAATGGATTCGTTCCGTCTCGACCGGGTCGATTTAACAGAACAGACGCCTTTCCTCCGTGGTAAAGAGCGATGTACAGGTCGCCGGTAAAGCCACCTGCAGGAGTCACTCCTTTGAGGTTCAAATCGATGGTGATTTGGCCCACCGTTCCAGGAACCGAGGATGCGATCGTCCCCTGGGAAAACGTGCCCGACTCGTTGGAGTCCGGGATATTCAACGGTTGAACCGGTGAAAAATCAAAGACCTGACCGTAGGCAGTGCCCACCGGAAGACACAACATCAGGCAGAGCGAGGATGATTGGAGACGCTTCACAGGCTGATGGTTCGATAAAATCGCTGGCTTCCGTGGCCGCCCAAAGCATCGACGGCCTCGAAAAAGCCCGGCTGAACGGCTGACGGAGTCGTCACCAACCCCGTCCATTGGACCGGAGGCACCAGGCTTTCTGCGACCTGGACCTGATAGGTTTGATTCAACGCTCCCACGAAAACAAGGTGGGCTCCGCCACTGGGAGGGAATTCCAGGAGGAGCTGATTAGACGTTACAGAGTCCGATTGCGGTAGAATAACGACATCGACGGAGCCCATGGAAGAGTCACCGGCGTCATCGATCAGACGGTAGTGAATGACATCGACCCCGGAAGAACCGGTGGGAGGTTGATAGGCCAAAAACCGGGTCGTTTGACCGGCCACGCCCCCCTGCACCGTCGTTTTATCCACCATCACCGAAAAAAGGTCCCCATCGGGATCCACCGCCGTCGACAAAAGACTGGTGAGAAGCGCCTTGGCCCCCTGCCCTTTTCGATGGGACAGAACAAAAACACCAGGAACAGGTGGATTATTGAGCTGGCTGAGATACCCACCCTGGATTGTGGCGGCAGCACCTACCCGCGAATGCCCTTCAACCATCAACCCCAACGCGCTGTCATGAGTGTAAACCGGGGCAGAAATCGATTGAAAGGTCCCTGCGCCTCCGCCCGAATCCACCGATTCCGTCGTCACGGCGTAATGAGCGCTCTCTCCCTGCATCGCACCTGCCCGTAAGCAGTTAATTGCGGCCAGAGCCATCACCGCCCCCCAAAAGCCCGCAACTCCATGCCAACCCCGTAGGAACCTGCCCGACGACGGCGTAGGCAAAGCGGGATGGGGACAACGTAACACCTTTGCTAGAGACAACATCTATCCTCTGCCGTCAAATTGTATTTGCAATTCACCCGCAAGGATTACCACTGCCCTGCGTCGACAAACGATTTGATTTCGTCATTGAACGTCATCAATCCATTGATTTCAGGGACTTTGATTGAATTTTTAAAAATCAGTTTTCTTTTTAAGTGAAGAAACAGGTCGCAGAAATGTAACAAGTCGTCCAAGCGACCCGAGACAAAAGTATCATTTCGGAATGCCTTTGATAACGTTCACTTATCGTCCAGCTTCAATGGATTGGCGCAAGGATCTCGCTCGCACGATATCGACATCAAGCCCTCCTTCTTTCTATCATTAGGACTCAAATTCAGGCACCCTTGTTTCCCATGAAGTCCTCTTTCGAATTGGCGATGGAACGATTGGGCGCAGGGAAGCCGTCGCGCCCTCTGAGCGCAGCCCAAAAGGCCGAGATCGCCGACCTGGAGTCGCTCTACAAATCGCGCGTTGCCCAACGCGAGATTGCGTTCCAGGGAGAACTGGCGGAAACCCGGGCTTCCGGAGATCAAGCCGTTCTCGATACCGTGCGCGCGCAATTCCTGCACGACAAGCGGAAGCTCGAAGAGGAACTCGAGGCAAAAAAGGAACGAGTCCGCAACGGTTAAAGAGTTGGTTACCTTCCCTGTTCCCGCATCGTGCCGCTGGGTTTCACACCAGGGTACAAACGACGTTTCACGGATTCTCCCTTCGCGGCTTCGTGCCTTCGTGCGAGTCCAATGCCGTTTCATTCACGCGAAGAGTGGCTCCGGCAGGCGCAGGCGCGCGGAACCATCGGGAGTCACCGAGGTGTTCTCAACGGGAACGGTGATGACCCCTGCAATGATTGGGGATTTGCAGGAGCGCGTCCCACCGATGGATGGTCCCCCCAAAAGGGAAGCTCAGCCGACGTGACGGAGGTTGTCGGCACCGTTGACCGCCGAATTGACCCGGAGGCGCAGGCCGTTGAGGCGGATAAAACCGGTGGCATCGTCCTGATTGTAGGCCTTGGTCGGGTCGGCTTCCATGGTGGCGATGTGCGGGTTGTATAAGCTCTGCGGGGACTTGCGTCCGGCCGTGTAGATGCCGCCTTTGTACAGTTTCACACGAATGGTTCCCGACACGTTCTTTTGGGACTCGGTGACCAGCGCCTGCAGGGCGAGGCGTTCCGGGGCGAACCAGAAGCCATAGTACACCAGTTCCGCATAGCGCGGGATCAAGCCGTCGCGCAGGTGCATGACTTCTCGGTCCATGGTCAGCGATTCCATCTGGCGGTGGGCAAAGTGGAGGATTGCCCCGCCCGGGGTTTCGTACACTCCGCGGCTTTTCATGCCGACAAAGCGATTTTCAACCAGGTCCACGCGTCCGACGCCGTGCCGTCCGCCCAACTGATTCAACCGCTGCAAGACCCCCAGCGGAGTCAGGGACTCTCCGTTGACGGCAATACAATTCCCCTTTTCAAAATCCAGGGTGACGTATTCGGGCTGATCGGGTGCCTCCTCCGGAGAGACGGAGAGGATGAACATGCCGCGATTCTCGGGAGCGAACGCATCCAGCCACGGGTCTTCGAGAACTCCCGCTTCAAAGGAGATATGGAGGAGATTCCGGTCCATGGAGTACGGCTTCTTGGCGGTGGCCTGAACCGGAATGGAACGTTCTTCGCAATACCGAATCATCTCCGCCCGTCCGGGAAACTGTTTGCGAAATCGTTCATCACGCCATGGAGCAATGATCTGGAGCTCAGGCGCCAGGGCGGCGACGGTCAGTTCAAATCGGACCTGGTCGTTGCCCTTGCCGGTGGCACCGTGGGCGATGGCGTCCGCCCCCTCACGTCGGGCGATTTCGATCATGCGCTGGGCAATCAGGGGCCGGGCGATGCTGGTACCGAGAAAATATTGTCCCTCGTAAATGGCGCTGGCCTGAACCATTGGGAAAATGAAGTCGCTGGCGAACTCGGCCTGAAGATCGTCGATGAAGATGGAGGAGGCCCCGGTCTTTTTTGCCTTGGCTTCAAGACCATCGAGTTCCTCCTGCTGGCCGATGTTGGCGCAGAAGGCCACGACTTCGGCCTGATAGGTTTCCTTGATCCAGGCCAGGAGCACCGACGTGTCCAGCCCGCCGGAGTAAGCGAGAACGATCTTCATAAACGAGGGGGCGATGATGGGGTTCTGGCCAATCCGGGGAAGGGCAAAATCGGATTTTGCGGCCATGGAATGGAGATGGAGCGACCCGGGCGGGGGGTCAACCCGCCGATGTTGGCGGGATCGGGACCCGATTCCGCCTCGTTCACCGTCGGTGAATCCTGTTGAAAAACGCGTGAATTGACGGTTTTAACGAAAGTGTCGGACCCCTTCCGTCCACCGTCCACCCGTTAGGAAGCGGGAAAGGCTCCCGGCGCCGGTGCCGGTTCGACGTGGACCAGGACGCTGGAGATTTCCGGCATGCGTTCGCGGAGAAAATCCTCGACGTCATGTGCAATCTGGTGGGCTTCACGGACCCGCATTTCGGGATCGACGCTGACATGCATATCCACCGTGAGGTTCCACCCCATCCGTCGGGCGTGGCATTTACCCACCGCCTCCACTCCGGCGACCGTTTCCTCCAGGCGTTGAATCTGGTCCATGACGGCGGGGTCGGGAGTCGTGTCCATCAACTCCTGCAACGCCGGGCGCAAGGCCATCCGTCCGCTCCAGGCGATGATCCCCGCCGCCACCAGGGCGGCAATCTCATCGGCCATGGCATACCGCGGCCCACCGAGAAGGGAAATGCTGATACCCACCGCCGCCGCCAGGGAGGTGATGGCATCGCTGCGATGATGCCAGGCATCGGTCCGTACGACGAGACTTCCGGTCTTGAGCGCCTCCCGGCGCACCAAACGGAACAAGACCTCCTTGATGGCGATGACGGCCACCAGAACAAACAAGGTCCAGCGGGCCGGAGTGTCATGACGGGTGAAGAGCCCGCCCACGGAGTGGATGGCGATGCCGGTTGCGGCCGCCAGCAACATTCCCGCAATGAGGGCGGAGGTCAGCGGCTCCGCCTTGCCATGTCCGTAGGGGTGATCGGCATCCGGGGGTTTGGCAGCCACCAAAACCCCACGCCAGACAATCAACGATGAAAAGAGATCGGAGAACGATTCAATGGCATCCGCCACCAGGGCGTGGGAATGACCAAGAATTCCGGCTGCCAGTTTACCGACCGCCAGGACCCCGTTGATGACCAGTCCGACCAGCGTGATCCGGATTTGTCGTTGTGTTCGTGATTGTTCCACGCGAGGAGACGCTATGGGTGGCGCCGGAGAGGCTGGTTTGCGTCGGGTAAAGGCCGTTATCCGACGGTCAGGCACCGGAGTGCTTCCTCGTACCGGATTTTCGTCTGCTCAATCACCGTGTCGGGCAGCCGCGGTGCGGGAGGTTGCTTGTTCCAACCGCTGCTTTCGAGGTAATCCCGCAGGTACTGCTTGTCGAAGCTGGGGGTGGATTGTCCCGGTTTCCAGGCATCCGCCGGCCAGAAGCGCGAGGAGTCCGGAGTCAGGGCCTCGTCGATCAAGATTAATTTCCCATCGGCCCAGCCGAATTCAAACTTGGTATCGGCAATCAACAGACCCCGGGTTCGAGCATAATCGCGGGCGGTCTGATAAAGCCGCAGGCTGAGATCGCGGACGGCATGGGCCGTTTCCTCACCCACCAGGGCACACGCCTCCTCAAAGGCGATATTTTCGTCGTGGCCCGACTCCGCCTTTGTTGCCGGGGTAAAGATCGGTTCCGGCAGCTCGGAGGCCTCCTGGAGTCCATCGGGAAGCCGAATGCCGCACACCCGTCCGGTCTGCCGGTATTCCTTCCAACCGGAACCCGCGAGCCAGCCCCGGACCACACATTCGATCGGCAGTGGCTGGGCTTTGCGAACGATCATGGAACGACCCTGAAGGACGTCTGCGAATGGGGTCAGGATTTCCGGTAAAGGATCGCCCGGCCGACAGATTCGATGGTTGGGGAGCCACTGTTCCGTGCGATCGAACCAGAAGTGCGAAAGCGCCGTCAGGACGCGCCCTTTGCCCGGGATGCCATCGGGCATCACGCAGTCGAATGCCGAGATGCGGTCGGTCGCCACCAGCAGGAACGATGTGCCGAGGTCAAACAGCTCGCGCACCTTGCCGGATTTGAGGTGGCGGATTCCTGGAAGTTGAAGGTCCAGCACGGGAGTTTCCATCGGGTGGGCAGCGTAACCAAACCCGGCTCGCGCTCCAATTGGGAATCGCGACGGCCTCCTTTTTCACCGCGTGGCGGTTGCGAGCAGGGTCTCAAATTGGGGCGGCTGCTCCTCCCGCGCCACCGGGATGATTTCAATTCCGGTCAATCCCGCCGCTTCAAGCCATCGTTGAAGCTCTGCCTCCGTGAATCCGAGCCAGCGATCCCCGTAAAGCTGCCGAGCCTGCTCGAATCCATGCCGCGCGAGGTCAAGTATGATGATGTTTCCTCCGGGCTTCAGCAGACGCGCCGCTGCGGCCACGGCGGCTGCGGGAATCTCTGCATGGTGCAGGGCCTGGCTGAGAATCACGGTGTCCACGCTTTGGTCATCAATGGGCGGTGCCTGAAGGTCCCCCAACCGGAATTCCAGGTTGTTGATCCCGTTGTCCCGGGCCCTCCGGGTGCCGTAGGCGACCATTTTTTCCGAATTATCGACGGCAATCACCTTTTGACACCGGCGCGCCAGCAGTTCGGCCAGCAACCCTTCGCCCGAGCCCAGATCGGCCACCACCAGGGGCGGGAGCAGG
>CAIPFS010000231.1 GCA_903864375.1 uncultured Verrucomicrobiota bacterium | reverse complement strand
GGACAGCGTAGGCGGCTGAATAGTCGGCGGCGAGGGGTTGACGGCTTCCAGCAATCTCGACTTCGGCCTGGCGATCGGGTTGGTAGAGGACCAACCTCCCTGAGGAGTGGTCAGCGCCGGCAGAGGAGAAGTCCAGCACCGCTGTCAGAGACCGAACGATCCCTTCGGGCGGGAAATAGGCCTCCTCCGGAAGCAGTCCCCGGTTGGTCACCACCCCAACCAGTGGTTGTCCCCATCCGCTGGGGGCATAGTGGGAGATGCCCCTAAAGTTTAGCGCTTCGGCCGGTAGAATCTGGTCAAAATAATTCGACGGATAATCCGGCGCAGCCCATTGGACACCGACCTGATACACGCGGTTGGATCCTTCAAAGGTCCGGGGAACATATTGCCCCCGCTCGCCCCGGGGCCAGGTGCGAAGCAGGTCCAGGAGGGCCTCGTTATATTCCCGGACCGCCAATGAAAGGTGCACCGGATCGTTGGTGGAAGCGCCATCCCATGCCCGAAATGCCTTTTGGAGAGCCATCATCGCCTCCGTTTTCCGGGTCGCTACCGGGCGAATTTCAACCGGCACCGGCGAGCGACATCCGCAACCCAGAAGCAAGACGCCGAGGGCAATCCGAAGGAGTCGTTTCCCCAGGGAGTTTCGACGCATGGGGGAAATGTGCCAAAAGCCGGGACCGAACCCAAGGCCGATGCACGCCTAAGGATGGATGACCCGATAGAACCGGTTCGGATGCAACTGCTGGCTGCCATCGCTCAACAGAATTTTTCCACCCGCGAGGTTGAGGGACTGAAAGGGGATCCAGGGGCCGGTCACCGGGTTGGTGGTGGCCTGGATCGTCAGCGGAATGGAGGCAGTGCCGGTGATTTGCAGGGTGAACTGTTGGTTCGTGGCAATGGAACTGCCATCGCTCGCGGGCGTGATACTGGGGTTCCAAAGTAATGCGGATCTTCCGGCAAACGGCGATGTCCAACCACTGGCACCGGGAAAATAGTAGAGTCTCGCCAGCGAGGCACCGGTGAAGGCATCGGGCGCCGTCAATGGCGCATCGCCTTCAAAATAGACGCCCGTCAGTTTCGGGCAGGTGCCGAAGGCAGAGCCATCCACCAGGGTGACCGAAGAAGGAACCGTCACGTTGACCAGAGCCGGACAATTAAAAAAGGTCCGGGTGGCGATCTCGGTCAACCCCTTGGGGAGGGTGACATGAGACAGGCTGCGACAATCCACAAAGGCGTCGATTCCAATCGAGGTGACGGCATCGGGAATCACCACGTTGGTCAGTGACAGACAGGCATCGAAGGCAAAGCTTCCGATGCTGGTCAGGGTCGAAGGTAATTGAATGGTTCGAAGACTGGACTTCAGGAAGGCATAAGACCCGAGGCTGATCATTCCCTCCGGTAGCGTCAGACGGGTCAGCGTGGTGCTGGAAAAGACGCCCGCACCAATGCTGGTGAGCCCCGGCGGAAAGTTGATGTTGGTCAGCGGACAACTCAAAAATGTCCAACTCCCCAAATCGGTCAGGCTGTCCGGGAGCGTGACCTTTTGCAATCCACGGCAGGACGCGAAGGCGTACGGACCGAGGGTGGTCACCCCGCTGGGGACAACGAATGGTCCCGTGCGTCCGCCGGGATAGGAAAGCAGCACCGCCTTGTCGGCGTCGTAAAGAACCCCGTCCACGCTGGCAAAATGAGGGCTTCCCGGAGCGACCTGAATGGACTTCAGCGGGTTGGCGGCGACTTCCAGATTGGGTGCGACGAGGGCGCCCACACCCCATTCCTCCAGACTGGCGGGGAGGAGAATGCCCTTGAGGGGGCAATTCTGAAACGCCCATGCACCGATGCTGGATAGGCCCTCGCCCAAGGTGACCTGACCCAGACGTCCGCAATTCAGGAAGGCGAAATCACCCACATCCCCGACACTGCCGGGAATCGCCAGGGTGGAGAGCGAAGTGCAGGTGGCAAAACATCGGGAGCCCATGCTGCCAACACCGTCACTGAGGGTCACTGTGGTCAGGCTGCTGCAGGATTCAAAGGCGGAATCCCCGAGCACGGCGACACTGCCGGGGACTTGAATATTGGTCAGGCTGCGGCAGCTGAAAAAGGCATGATCGCCGATGTTGGTGATTCCTGTCGGAAGCGTGAGGTTGCGAACGAGGGAATTGGCGAATGAGAATGAGCAAAGGGTTCCGATGGTGGCCGGAAGAACCACGGTGGCAGCCGGGGCATTGCTCAAGGCCCCGTCGCCAATTGCGGTGACCGTCAGGTTGGAGACGGTGCTGGGAATGACCAGCGTGGTGGGGCGCCCGGTGAAGCCCACCACCGTCACGGAAACGCCGTCAGAATTGGTCGAGTAGAGTAATTGCGCCCGCACCGCTGCGGGTTGGACCAGGCAGATGATTAATGCCAGAAGCCACCGGGCGGGCAGCCAGTTTCGTTGTTGCCGTTTCATAAGTTGGGTCGACCTCCTCAACGGGATGCGAAGGCGATGAAAATGCATCGGGCGGTTGGTGACATCGGAGGCGATTCGAACCGCCGCGGCTCGCCGGGAGGCTCGCCCTACCATGGCCGTGTGTGGCATCACTAGGACCTGCTGAAAACCAGTCACTTTGGTAGCGAGGCTCCGGCCAAGCCGTGGCGATTCGAACCACGAACATCATGCCTTTCAGCCCAGGTTCTATTCAGCCTGAACTCGGGTCATTGCCTCGTGCAACAGCGCTGTTCAGCGGTGACGCCGTTATTCCTGGAAGTCGGTTTCGGGTTTGACGAGATTGATTTCCTTAATCCAGCCGTTCCGGAACCGGACATCGTGGCCTTCACACTGGAGCTTCAGTCCACCGGGAACATCGGTGATGCCCTTACCCCCGTCGTTACCCCCGTCGATACCGGAGAAGGGTCCACCCCACACCTGGGTGATGGGCTGATTGGTGTGAACCTTGATCCCATTGAAGTACATGGTGACCTGTGCATGCTCGGTCTTCGTTCCGTTCTCAAATCGGGCGGCCCGGAACTGAATGTCATAACTGTTCCATTTACCAATGCCCTTATAGGCGGAGTAGGGCGACGGCGTCTCGTTGATGACCGCCCCCATGCCGTGGCTCGATTTGTCGCCGTCACAAATCTGGATTTCGTAGCGGTTCTGAAGATACACCCCGCTGTTACCGCTCGGATTCATCACAATGAATTCCACGTGCAGTCGAAAATCCCGATAGGCCTTCTTGGTCACGATGTCGGCTGCACCGTACTTGCCTCCCGCCGCAGCCGGGTCATCGGTCATCACCGTCGTTCCTGAATCGACCGGGTCGGGAACAATCTTCCATTTGATGGGAAGCGACGAGGCAAAGCGGGGTCCCTGCCAGTAGGTCCATTTCTGGTCGAGGGTTTCCCGGGTTCCATCGATGATCACCTCCGCGCCGGGCAACGGCCCGGCCCCGACGCCGACGGCGGCGTGGGCGGCGATGCCGCCGAACAGGAGACCGGCAATCAATGCGTTCAGAGCTGGGGTGGCGCGTGCCAACGGGAAACGGGTGGAGTTCGTCATGGATGGACCGCCCTCCTGCGCAATGTGCGGGAAGGGAGGTGTTGGAGAGGTTGCCCAACTGCCACGGGCTGGCGAGAAGAATATCTCGGGGCGGGCAACCTCCGACCATGGCCAATGGTCGCATGGCACGACGAGCCGACCATTGGCGACGCAAAAGACAACGGAAGAACGGAATTGGGCCACGGCTGCCATCGGAAGCGGTCCGAACCGCCGAGGCTCACCGGGAGGTTCGCCCTACCACAGTTTTGGGATATATCGATGAACCTCATTGAATATTCGTCACATCGGCAGGAAGGAGGTTCGCGACGTGGACCGAAACGGACTTTCGTTTCCATGGAAAATCGTGGAATATTCTGCTCCCAATGACGCCCATGGTTATCTCTTCAGTCGGACAGTTCATGAGAGACGCGCGAATTCGCCTTGTGTCGACCGTGCTTTCCCTTGGACTCATTCCAGGCCTGGCCGGTACTGCCGAGGGCGGAAATGCTCATCACGTGGTGGTGGTGGTCTGGGATGGCATGCGTCCCGACTTCATCACCGAGCAGACATCGCCGAACCTCTACCGACTCTCCCGGCGCGGAGTTTTTTTCCAGAATCATCATCCTGTCTTTGTCAGTTCCACGGAGGTCAACGGAACCGCGATTGCCACGGGGTCCTATCCCCAATCCAGCGGGGTCATCGCGAATCGGGAGTTCCGCCCCACCATCGATCCGCTGCGCATCGTGGCGACCGAGGACGTGCGGACCATCCGAAAAGGGGATGCCTTGG
>CAIPFS010000230.1 GCA_903864375.1 uncultured Verrucomicrobiota bacterium | reverse complement strand
CGAGACCTTTGGCGACCGGGTCCTTTCTCCCGCCGACCAGTTTGAGTGCCTGACTCTGGCCCTGGGTCAACTCATCGAAACCGGATCCCCCCAATACCCGATCCGCCCACAAGGCCTCCTAGGGCCGGAAAGCCCTCCTCCTTCCACCAATCACCCTGCGAAGATTCCGGCAAACGCACTTCGGGATATTATACGCGACGTCGATAACTTCATCCGGACCCAACATCGAGTCCCATCCCGCATCTATTTCGGAGCCGATGCCATCCCTCCCTCTGACTTCCTGCTCACGCTGGCCTCCGCCTTTCTTGCCACCTCCTCGCAGGCTTCGTTTCCCACCAACGCTCCGTTTTCGATCCCCGGCGGGATTACCAATTCCCTGGAGCGATGGATCGCCACGGATAGCCCATCGCTTTTTGGTGGCTGGATCATTCACCGCGAAGGGTTCCGCGCCCCGCGGGTCGTGGAGATGGCCCGACTCCAGTCCTGGACCCTGAAACCGGCCCGACGCGTCACCGAGTAATTTTGATTGCCAAACGAAGCGGGACCCATTTCATTGCAAACGGTTTGCAGAACCGTTCCAGAGCTGATCGGTCGCTCCGCTCCTTTCAGGTCGCGGCCTCCGTCATTCTTTGCTTTCTGCAACTGTCATGCGGTGCCTTTGCGGCAAACGACCAGTGGCATCAATGGCTGCACGGCCCCGACGATCCGGCGGACTCTTCAGGCACCTGCGCCGTCGCCTTGGTCGCGACCGGCGGCATGGATCAACCGTGGTTGGATGTTCCACCAGTGGAGGTCCCACGAGGGGTTCTCTGGACACTTCCCTTTTTGTCGTGCAGTTCCTTTGACCGATATCATTTCTCCGAACATCCCGGCCGCGGTCCGCCTTCCCGGCAGAGTCGATTCCGCAACTGACCTCTGCGGCTGAGGCGGCTCCAGATCCAGGAGGCGGTCTTCAGCCCTCCGCAGGGGGTTCGTCCGAAACACCCTGTCGTGGCGTCGATCCTCCCCCTTTCGTTTCAACGTTTGGGCCGGCATTTTCCGGCCCTTCTTCCTCCTTTGACCGATGACACACCCGATTTTCCGCAATTGGTTCTCCCACACCTCCACGGCCCCTTCCGTTCCGTGGAGGATGGCAGGAATCAGCACGCTCTGGGCTTCCATTGCCGTGGGAGATGCCATCCCTGCCCCCTCGCAAACCAACTCCGTGACACTGGAGACCACCACGGTGGTGGGGCATCTGGATGAAGCCCGTGAGCAGATTGTCCCCAGTTTGGGAGCCACCTCGTACCTGATTTCCTCGGAGCAACTCCTCAACCAGGCCCATGGGGCCAATGCAGCGTTTAATCAAGTTCTTCTCCGGGCTCCCGGTGTCGCCCAGGATTCCTATGGCCAGATTCATGTGAGGGGCGAACACGCCAATCTCCAGTACCGAATCAACGATGTGCTTCTGCCCGAAGGAATCAGTGGATTCGGGCAGGAACTGGACACCCGATTAGTCGACACTGTCTCGTTGGTGACAGGCTCACTTCCCGCCCAATATGGATTTCGGACGGCCGGCGTTGTGGATATTCACACCAAGAGTGGCGCGTTTGCCCCGGGAGGCGGAATCGATCTTTACGGTGGCAGCTTTGATACGGTTCATCCCAGCTTCGAATTCGGGGTCACGGAGGGTCAACTCAGTCTTTTTGCCAACGGCAGCTACACACACAGCGATTTGGGGGTCGAGAATCCAACCTCTTCCTATCGGGCGATTCATGATCAAACCGACCAGTACAAGCTGTTTTCCTATCTCTCCGACGTCATCGACGAGACCAGCCGATTCAGTGCCATGCTCAGCGGCTCCCTGGGCAATTTCCAGATTCCCAACACCCCTGGCCTTCCGCCGGGAACCGCACCCGGCGGAGCCCCCTGGGTCTCCGGGACCTTCGACTCGACGCTGTTGAATGAAAACCAGCGCGAACAGAACTACTTTGGCGTCCTGGCCTATCAAAAATCGATCGGGGATCTTAACCTTCAGGTGGCCGCTTTCGGCCGGGACAGTTCGGTTCATTTTCGTCCCGATCCGGTCGGCGACCTCTTTTTTAATGGTGTGGCCAGCGACGTGGACCGGAACAGTCTCTCCTCAGGTCTTCAGGCGGATCTTTCCTACGCTCTCGGGGACCATCACACCCTTCGCGGAGGCACCATGCTGTTGTTCTCCACCTCCAAATCCCAAACCGCGACCTCGGTCTTCAATCTGAATCCGGAAACAGGAGACACGGTGGGGGCACCGCGAACCATCGCGGATGAATCGACCGTGCGGGGCCAATTTTACGGCATTTATGTTCAGGACGAGTGGCACGTCACCCGTCAACTCACCCTCAATGTGGGCGGACGCGCCGATGCCATCGGCGGCTATCTGGATGAACATCAGTTCAGTCCGCGTGCCAACGCCATCTGGCAGGCGACCGACAAAACCACACTTCACGGCGGCTATTCCCGCTACTTCACGCCGCCCCCTCTCGAAAACATCTCACGCAGCACCCTCGAAAAATTCACAGGCACCTCCAACGATCAGGGAACGATGGGCAGCCCCGTCACATCCGAGCGCGCGCATTATTTTGACCTCGGCCTCACGCATCAACTCTTCACCGGACTTCAGCTGGGCCTCGACGCATACTACAAGGTGGCGCGCAATCAACTGGATGAAGGCCTGTTTGGACAGACGCTGATTCCAGCGGCATTCAATTACCGGAAAGGGGAGGTGTATGGTCTCGAACTGAGCGGAAGTTACGATTTCAAGGGATTTTCCACCTACGCCAACCTTGCGGTGTCCAGAGGGCGGGGCAAGGACCTGAGTTCCGCCCAGTTTCTCTTTGCCGCAGATGAACTCACCTATGCCCGTTCCCATTGGGTCGCGCTCGACCACGACCAGGAGGTGACCGGTTCCTTCGGGATCGCCCACCATTGGGACCGGACCAACCACCGCACCCGCTTGTTCGCCGATGCCCTCTATGGCAGCGGACTGCGGCGCAATGCTGTCCTCGGCGATGGAATCGAAATCCCCAATGGTGCCACGCTTCCGCCGTGGTATACCGTCAATCTGGGAGCCGAACAGGCGTTTCGCTGGACTGGCAGCCACTGGCTCAAGCTCCGGATCGACCTGGTCAATATCACGGACAATCGTTATGCGATTCGCGATGGAAGCGGCATCGGCGTCCAGGCGGCCCAATTTGAAATGCGCCGGGGCCTCTTTGGATCCATTGGCTATTCATTTTGATCCTGGGTGGCCCATCGCTTTTGAAGATCAACCCGCATCCAGGAGAGAGTGAATGACCGGAATACGCCCGGGGCTGGGCCACCGATGACGTTCTGTTCCACCCAAGCCGACGGTGGTTTGAACGTCCCTCCCGTCCGGAACCCTCGAACTAACCTTGGGAAACCTTTTTCACGAAGCAGGCCTTCAATCCGATGGCCATTCCGTCCATTTTGCATGAAATCTCGTGATCACCGTCCACCAACCGGATGGGCTTTGACTTGGAACCGGCTTTCAAGACCAGGGAAGCGCCGTTCAACTTGAGATCCTTGATCAGGCTGACCACATCACCATCCGCCAACACGTTTCCATGCGCATCCTTGACCACGCGGACGACCGGCCCATCGTCCGTGGAGGAAGTCCGCGCCCACTCATGTCCGCACGTCACGCATTCCCACCGCTCGTTGTGCTCCAACAACTCCTTCATCTCGCACATCGGACAGACCGTATCATTCATTCCTCAACCCTATCCGGACGCGCGCGCTGACTCAATCGCGGGTTCTGCCGGCCTCCTGGATCGACCCTTCATGCTGGCCGGCAGACCGGCCCTGCGCTGAGGAAGGATTTGAGACCCGGGATCTACTTTCCAGAAATCTCTTCTTTGGGTTTCCTTTGACCTGCGATATTCATCCGGTGTTCTCATCAGTGATGGCTCAACCACCCAATTCCAACAGGTCTTCCAAGTCGGCCACGGCCGCACTTCTGGGCATCATCCTGTGCTCCGGCAACGGTTGCCTGTTTGGCGGAGGTGGGACGTCCGTCGTTGCACCTCGCCCGCCGGTCGGAAGCGACTTTATTGCCCCGGCGAGCAACGCGCCCCGCAAGGTGACGCTCGAGGAACTGGATCAACTGACCAACGCTTACGCGGACCGCTATTATATGACGGTCGGATCCGCAGTTGACGCCCTCAAGCGGGAGAATTCCGACCCGATTCAGCGTCGGATGGCCCATCGGGTCCTGCTCAACGGGGTTCTGGCGATGAATGACATCGCGTCCAGCAATGATCCCTACTCGCAGACCCTGGACCTGGTGGTGGCGGTGACCCTGCAAAGCATCGTCTGGATCGACGAAAACCGTGCGGAAAAAGTCTTTGGCGAACGGGCGCCGATATTGATCAAGGCGCTTCGGACCATGCGCGTCGAGGCGTGGGACCTGGCGGCACGGATTCTCAATCAAGAGCAACTGGAGCTTCTCGATTACTACATTGTCGAATGGCGCCGGTCGAACCCGGCCAATGAGCAGGTGGCCTTTGTCAAATTCGACAATTTTGCCGACCTTCGATCGGGCGGCCTCCTTTCCGACCTCAAGGCGGGAGGCGGCTTTCTCGCCTCGATCCAGGAGGCAGGTGCTGAACTGAAGGAATATCGGCGCCTCGCCGAGCGGGCCTTCTGGTATTCCAAGCGGGCCCCGAACCTCGCCGGCTTGCAAGCCGAGGCCGCCGTCAATGAAATCCTCGCCGCCCCGGAGATCGGCTCCATCATCCAGACGGCCGATAAACTTGGAGCAACAGCCGCTGCGATTCCCCAGACCATCGAGCATGAGCGGAAGGGCCTCTTCGCCGAATTGGATGCCCGTCAGACTCTGCTCACCAACACTCTCGGGGAGGTTCGAACCATCGTGACCGGCGCGGATGCCCTGAGCCGCAGCGTGATCACCCTGACCACCAATTTGCAGCAGACTCTCCAGACGGTGGGGGAGACATTGAAGACCGTCGATGGAATCGCCCATCGCTACGGCATGGACCAACCGTCCCCTCGTCCGGCCTCCCCACCGTCGAAGCCCTTTGACATTCAGGAGTACGTCACGGCGGTGGACCGATTGAACGGACTGGTCACGAACGTCCATTCCATCCTGATCGGCGCGGAGCAGTTCACTCAATCCGAAGCGTGGAACAAGGCGATCCGCGATGCGAGCGACGTCGCGGACAAGCGCATGGACCGGTTGTTTCACAACGTCTGGCTCACCCTGGGCCTTGCCTTCTTCGGAACCCTCCTTCATCGATACATCACACGGTGGATGGGGCGTCGTTCACTCAACACACCGACCACGAAACCATGATTCGCCTCGTTCGAATCCTTTCGGTGATTCTACTTCTTGGATTGGCAGGCCGGGCAGCCACCAATCAGGTCGCCACCTCGGTTCAACTCGATGAACGATCCATCGCCAACGCCACCGCTGGACTGGTGCAGTACGAGAATCTTCCCAAGCTGGGTGGCAAGCTGATCAGCGCCGGTAGCGGTACAGGGACGGCAATGGTCAATCATTGGGCCGTGGAATTCACTCAACTCTATCCCGAGGTCGATCTGGATATTCACGGGGGAGGAGCCACCACCAACGTCTTCTCGGACTTTATGGCCGGAAAGGTCGATATTCTGCCGATGAGTCGAACGATTCCGACGAATGTCGTCGCTGAGTTCAAGGCCCGATTCGGGTATGAACCCGCGGAAGTGGTCGTTGGCCCCGATGCCCTGGGATTCTACGTGAACAAGAACAACCCCATTGCCGGCCTGTCCATGGCTCAATTGGAAGCCATTTACTCCCGTTCACCCGCCGCCGGCGTCGAAAAGGTCGATTTCTGGGGCGATGTCGGGGTGACGGGACCGCTCGCTCAGACACCGGTGACACGCTACTGCCTGAGCAAGCGGCACGGAGCTCATTCCCTCTTTCGAGAGACAATTCTCAAGGGAGCTGAATATAAATTCTCCGTTCGATTCGAGGCCATCCACAGTTCGCTGGTGCAGGCGGTCGGCGCCGACGAAGCAGGCATCGCCTTCGACAGCGTGATGTTCGCCACCGCCCGAACCCGCTTTGTGCCCCTTCAAGGGGCCGACGGAACCTATCTCATGCCGGACTACGAAAACGTCATCTCGGGCAAATACCCACTCATCCGGCCCATTCGCATTGTTTTCCACAAGAAGCCGGGATCCGAACTGAAACCGGTCCTCCGCGAATTCCTTCGATTTGCCGTCAGTCGACGAGGGCAACGAATCAACGCCATGGATGGGGGCTACCCGATCACCGTGGATCAGCAACAGCAGGCACTGAAAATCATCGGCGACGGACATTGACCCGGGAAAATATCCATTTGCCCCGGGCCCCCGAATGCCTGTTGAATCCTTTCCGACAAAAAACGCACCACTTATCATGTATCTTTCTCTCCAACTCGCCCGGAAATGCGCCGTGGCGCTTTTTGGCGTCTGCCTGGCCGCTTCCCACCTTTCGGCCGCGGAAAAAAAACCCAATATTCTGGTCATCTGGGGTGATGACGTCGGTGTCCATAACATCAGCGCCTACAACCATGGCATCATGGGCTACAAGACGCCCAACATCGACCGCCTGGCCAAGGAAGGGGCTCTCTTCACCGATGCCTACGCTCAACAGAGCTGCACGGCCGGACGGGCGTCCTTCATTTTGGGACAGCATCCTTTTCGAACCGGGCTCCTGACCATCGGGATGCCGGGATCCGACCACGGAATTCCCGACTGGACGCCCACCATCGCCGACTTGCTCAAGGAGCAGGGTTATGTGACGGGTCAGTTCGGTAAGAACCATCTGGGCGACCGCGACAAGCATCTCCCCACGCTCCACGGGTTTGATGAATTTTACGGCAATCTCTATCACTTGAACGCCGAAGAGGAACCGGAGACCTACTACTATCCGAAGGATCCTGAATTCAAGAAGAAGTACGGGCCCCGCGGCGTGCTGCATACGTTTGCCGACGGCCAGGGAGGCCAGCGCATTGAAGACACCGGCCCGCTGACCACCAAGCGGATGGAAACGGTTGACACCGAGATTCACGGATACGCCACCAAGTTCATCGACAAGTCGGTCAAGGATGGGAAGCCGTTTTTTGTCTGGCTGAACACGACCCGGATGCATGTCTGGACCCACTTGAAAAAGGAAAGCGAAGGACGAACGGGCATCGGTTTGTATGCAGATGGCATGATGGAATTGGACGACATCACCGGAGCCGTCCTCAAGCAAATCGACGACCTTGGCGTTGCTGACAACACGATTGTTGTCTGGTCGACGGACAACGGTGCGGAAACCGGCACCTGGCCTGATGGCGGCATCACCCCGTTCCATGGGGAAAAAGGGTCAACCTGGGAGGGCGGACTCCGTGTCCCCCTGATTGTTCGCTGGCCCGGCGTGATCAAACCGGGAACCGTCTACAACGACATCATTTCCCAGGAAGACTGGTTGCCCACCCTGCTGGCTGCGGCGGGTGAGCCGGATGTGATTGAGAAACTCAAACAGGGATACAAGGCCAACGGGCGGACATTCAAAATCCACGCTGACGGCTACAATTTCCTTCCTTACTTCAAGGGTGAAACCAAGAAAGGTCCCCGCGAACAAATTCTCTACTTCGGTCAGGGTGGAGAATTGAACGCCGTTCGTTGGAATGATTGGAAGGTCAACTTCGCAGGGGTTGACGGCAACATTGCCACCGGTGTTCGCAAAGTCACCGGCTGGCCACTGATCGTCAATCTTCGGGCCGATCCCTATGAAAAAATGCCCTTCGAGTCGGCGTTGTATACCCGCTGGTACGCAGACAACATCTGGCTTTTTGTGCCGGTTCAACAAGAGGTCAAAAATTTCCTGGTCACCATTCCGGAGTTTCCCTT
>CAIPFS010000229.1 GCA_903864375.1 uncultured Verrucomicrobiota bacterium | reverse complement strand
TGCGCAGGTTTAAAAACCTGCGCAACGTCGCACGAGCACCGGAATGGCCGACCGATTTTGAAGGTATTCCCTACCCAGGGAAATGGGCCATCCAGCCGCCTCGCGCTAAACAACTAAAGGAACGGAAGCTCTCCAGCGGTTCATCCGTTTCTTTCTGTATTGACAGAAATTACCGTCTAACAGCAAATGCGTCACGTTATGGAACGACTCCGCTTCCTCCGCGCTTCCAAACCATGGGTCGCTTTCCTCACCGGGCGCGCTATTCTGGGTCCCCTCCCGTTTTTTCTCATTGGCTTCGGGGCAGCCCTGCTCAAATTTGCCATCGACCGGTTCTTCGACCTGATGGCCGGTCAACCCTGGCGCATGGAGGATATGCTTGGGCCAAGATTGTTGGAGACGTATCTCTTCCAGAATTTTCCGCTGAATCTGGAGAATAAGAGCCTCGTTTTCGCCCAGGGAATCTGTGCGGCCATTTTTGCCTATATCGGCGTGGTCACCCTGCTCGCCCGGCTCCGCTCCGCTCGTTTATCGCCTTACTGGGTCCTCATTTTCTTTGTTCCCGTCGTCAAATGGATCTTTTTCGGACTACTCTGCGTTCTACCCAACCGACCCTCGTCGGCGGAGGTGGAAACAGAGGATGAATGGGAAACGTTCGACCCATTTCTCTGGACTCCACAGTCGCCTCTGGGCTCCGCCATCCTGGCCATTTTGACCGTGGCGACGGCGGGTGTGGCCCTGATCTTTTTTGGGACAGAGTATCTCCAAGGATACGGCTATTCGCTTTTTATCGGCATTCCGTTCTTCCTCGGTTTCATCTCCACCTTGATCTACAACCTTCGGGAACCCCGAACTCTCGGAAGTTCGTTCCTGGTCTCGCAACTCACCCTTGGGCTGGTGGGAGGAGGGCTCTTGCTGGTCCGGATGGAGGGGATCATCTGCCTATTGATGGCGGCACCGCTGGCTTTCGTGCTGAGCATTCTTGGTGGGGGAATCGCCCACGCGATAGTCGCAACGGTCCGAGCCTCGCGAAAACGTTATCAATCGCTTTCCGTTGTGGCTCTCTTCCTGCCGGGAAGCATGGTCTTGGAACACCAGGCGAACCTTCCGGCACCGTTGCTAAAGGTCGTCTCAGCCGTCGAAATCAATGCTCCACCATCGGTGGTCTGGCGGCACGTCGTGACCTTCAGTGAGCTTCCCCCACCCACCGAGTGGGTTTTTCGAACCGGAGTGGCGTTTCCCATTCGGGCAACCATTGATGGGAGCGGACCCGGCGCGATTCGGCGCTGTGAATTCTCCACCGGGCCCTTTATCGAACCGATTACCGTCTGGGATGAACCACGCCTGCTTCAATTTCGGGTCACTTCAAACCCGGAACCACTCCAGGAATGGACCCCTTATCGGGAAATCCATCCGCCGCATCTCGACGGCTACCTGGCCTCACGGCAGGGCCAATTCCAATTAACGGCCCTCCCGGGAAATCGAACCCGACTGGAAGGAACCACCTGGTACCAGCATCACCTGTGGCCGGTGGGATACTGGCAACTCTGGTCGGATTTCATCATTCACACCATCCACAACCGGGTCCTCCATCACATCCAACAGTTGTCGGAGGCTTCAAGCCGCTGAAACCGTGCAGCACCCTCGGGCTTCGCTCGATGGACGGATCGAATGGTTGAACGATTTCCCCGGGTCGGGGTTCCCTCTTCACAAGACCCATCGACTCGATGGACGTCCGTGACTGGATTGTTCCCGCCGGAAAACGAAATCGGCGATGGGATGTCCCATCGCCGATTGTGATTCAGCCTGCGTTGATCAGAAACTAGGCCAGCAGGGGATTCACTTCAGCCGCTTCCGGGATGAGCGGAGCCGGCTCGTCTGCAGGGACTTCGACGAGATACTTCAGCTTGACGCTTCGATGCTGATCGAAGCCGGTTCCCGCCGGGATGATATGGCCCATGATGACGTTTTCCTTGAAGCCGCGGAGCGGATCAATCTTGCCCATGGTGGCCGCATCGGTCAGGACACGGGTGGTATCCTGGAAAGATGCCGCACTCAGGAAGGATTCCGTTTCCAGGGAGGCCTTCGTGATGCCCAGCAGAACCGGAGCCGCCTCGGACGGCTTGCCGCCGACCTTCTCGACCCGAAGATTCTCTTCCTCAAACGCACCTCGGTCGATCTGCTCACCCCACAGGAAGATGGTGTCGCCCGGTTCGGTGATCCGAACCTTGCGCAACATCTGTCGGATGATGATCTCGATGTGCTTGTCATTGATGGTCACACCCTGGAGCCGGTAGACCTCCTGAATTTCGTTGACCAGATGCTCCTGCAATTCATGGGGACCGCAGACGTCCAGAATCTCATGCGGAACCACAGGCCCATCCGTCAGTTGCTGTCCCTTCTTCACAAAGTCGCCCTTGTAAACAATGACGTGCTTGCTCATCGGGATGAGGTGTTCCTCTTCCGAGGCAGTCTGAGGGTCACGGACAATGATGCAGCGCTTGCCGCGGAC
>CAIPFS010000228.1 GCA_903864375.1 uncultured Verrucomicrobiota bacterium | reverse complement strand
GGTCACATGACACTAAACACGCCCCCCGTTAAGAGCCATGCCAAGTTTTGGGGCATTTGATCGGGCAAAAAGACTTTGGCAGTTGGTGGGCTTGACCTAAAATGCAACGAACGGAATGAGAAAAGTGTCGTCCCTCGTCTGGTTGGCCCGGTTTCAGGTCTTGCTTTCAGTGATTCTTGCAGGACTATGCGCCTATCATGTCTATGCCACGGGGGTGATGAACAACCAGCAACGTCTGCTGGGGATTTTTGAGCAAAATCAACGCTCTTTCGCTCTGCTGGCCGGGGCCACCGCTGAATTTGCCCGGACCAACGCCGCATTCGGACAGGCTCTTGTGAAAGCGGGATGGAATACCCCGATTCATCCCGCCACCGCTGATTCAACCCCTTCGACTCCTCATGGCGCAGGACATTGAACCTTTGGAACGGGGCCGGAGCATTCTCGATGACGGCCTGGATGCCATTCCCGGTGATTTCAATTCATCGGAAACGTCAACCCAGTTGTATGCCGCAGCCCGGCTGACCCTGCTGGCGATGCTCATCGCCACTGGAAGTATTGGGGCCATGGTGCTCCGGGAAGACATGGCCATGATGCGGCTCATCAAGGCCCGGTCGCCCATCGTCGAGCAGTCGACACTCCAGGGGCAGGCGGTTCTTCGTTTTGTGGGCGAATTGAGGCGGCTGGGACAACAATTCCCGGATTATTCGACCTCGGTGCTTTCCTCGTTCGATTTGACGGCCGTATCGATTCCCACGAATGGCGAGGTCAAGCCCTGACCGCAGGCCATGCAAAAACGGGCGGAAGCGGGATGCGGATGTCGGCAGGCCGGGCAGAACTGACGGCTGCGCATGTTCTTTCGATGGATGGTCAGATTGCGAATGGCAGGAATCCAGTTGAAGGCATTCGCAAAGATGAAAATGAGGTCCCGGGTTCCAAATATGGAATAAGCCAGGAGGCAGGAGGACCCCAAAAGGCTCAACCACCAAAACGCCAGGGGAACGACCACCTCTTTGCGCTTCTCCGTGGCATGCCATTGGACCAAAACCCTCGAAAAGAAAAAGCCGTTGCCCGCCAGTCCGATCAGCTTCCACAGGCCCGCAGGGCTGGTGAGAAGTTGATTCCATTGCGATGTCAGGTGATGCACCCACTCCATTGAAGGAGGCTCAAGGCAAGTCCCCTGTCGAAGCAAGTCTGCGCTTTTTCGAAGGAACTAGGTATTGATCCCCATCGAATTCAATAGTGGCATGCGGCATGCTTCGATGGAGGAGCGAATCGGATTCGCAAATAGTGTTGCCGCGGAGGCGCCAAGGAGGATGGGGTTAGTATGGGGGTTGCGTTCGGACCAATCAGCTGTCTGGGCGCAACCTTCTTTATCGTGTGGGCTATAGATTCGGGCAGGCCTGAGGTGGCTCCTTAAACCGCAGAGGATGCCATCGACGAAAGCATTAAGATTCTTATTGCCTGGATCATTTTGACGGGCAGCGTTGTCGCGTATCCCTTTGATCATGCGAAGGGGAAGATCCTGCTGAATGACTTCTGCTCCCCGGAATCGCTCCCGCTGCATCAACGGGACCAGTCGTATGTCAAAGCGCAAACCCAGGTCAACCGGCTTCCCATGGTTTATGAGGCTTGTCCGGGCCGCTTGGCCTCATTTGCCGGGACAGTGGAATTGCTCCCACGATTCTGCCGGCCGGGCCGGGGGGGTATCGCGGGTTTTGATCTCGCACCTTTCCTTGTTTTTTCCGGAGCGCTGATCACCGGGAGCAGTGGTCGCAAATAGCGCCCGGTATGGGAAGTCTCTGATTGAGCGATTTCCTCCGGGGTTCCGGTGGCAATGATTCGTCCACCCCCTTTACCGCCTTCGGGGCCCAGATCGATCACCCAGTCGGCTTCAGCAATCAATTCCAGGTTGTGTTCGATCACCACAACCGTGTGGCCAGAATCCACCAGCCGCTGGATGATGTCCACCAAACGACGCACGTCCTCCAGATGCAATCCGACCGTCGGTTCCTCCAGGACAAAAAAGTCCCTTTGAGGGATTGCCAGGCCGCGGTCGGTACGGGTCGGCAACTCAATGGGAGCTCCGCGAAGTCCTGAGAGCAGATGGCTCACCAGCTTGATGCGCTGGGCTTCGCCGCCGCTCAGGGTGGGGCTGATCTGGCCCAGTCGCAAGTAGGCCAAACCGGTGTCGCGAAGGGCTTCCAAAGGGCGGCGCAATTTGGTGTGGGCGGCAAAGAATTCGAGGGCCTCACCCACACTGAGATCCAGGACATCGGCGATGGATTTGCCATTCCATCGGACTTCGAGGGTTTCCAGGTTGAACCGCCGTCCGCGACAGGTCTCACACGGAATATGAGCCGTGGCCAGAAAGTTCATCTCAAGGGCGATGGAGCCGGTGCCACTGCATTCCGGGCATCGTCCCGCTGCTGAATTGAAGCTGAATCGCCCCGGTCCGTATCCCCGGATGCGGGCTTCGTTGGTGGTCGCAAACAGCTTCCGAATATCGTCGAAGAATCCGACGTAAGTTGCCGGCGTGGATCGTGGAGTCCGACCAATGGGAGACTGATCGACCTCATGCAATGCGCGGATGGATTCGATTCCCTTCAGGGCGGGCTTTTTCCTGCCTTTTCTTGCTGCGAGGGCCGAGGCCACTGCCGGGACCAGCACCTGCTTCACCAGGGTGCTCTTTCCTGAGCCGCTCACACCGGTGACCACCGAAAATCGTCCGAGGGGAAAGCGGCCTGAAATCCCCTTGAGGTTATGCAGGGTGGACGCGGGGAGAGAAAGCCAGGCGTTGTCATCATCCACCGCGACGATGCGGCGTGTCCCGCGGCTGGGGTAGGTGGTTGAAGTGGCCAGTGAACGTCCGGTGGGAGATTCCGGGTTGGTGATCACCTCTTGAAGCGTTCCTTGGGCCATGACCTGCCCTCCGAGGATACCGGCACCGGGGCCCAGGTCGATCACGTGGTCTGCCCGGCGCATGGTTTCCACGTCGTGTTCCACCACCACCAGGGAATTTCCGCGGTCTCGCAGTCGCTCCAGGGTGTCGAGCAGCCGATCGTTGTCCCGCGAATGGAGACCGATGGTTGGTTCGTCCAGAATATAGAGGACACCGCTCAGGTTGGAGCCTAGCTGGGCGGAAAGGCGGATGCGCTGCGCTTCGCCGCCGCTGAGGGTGGGAACTCCCCGACCCAGCTCCAGGTACTCCAGCCCCACTTCGGCCAGAAATTTCAATCGTTCGCGAATCTCCGGCAGGATATCGCGGGCGACCTCTGCCGCCCGGCCATCCAGTGTCAGATGGCCCGCCCAGGTCAGGGCCGAGGCCACAGTGGCCCGGGCAAAATCATCGATGGTTGGTTCGGAGGGAATGGCATCGGACGTCTTCGACGCAGAAAGGCGGGATAGATTCATCGCGGGTGGGGTCTCCCGGGCCACGGGTGCGCCGATCCGCAGTCGCACGGCGCGGGCTTCCGGTTGGAGTCGGGCCCCATGACATGCGGGGCAGGGCTCCCGCTTCCCCTCCTGCCAGCGCCACCAACTCTCTTCAACCGACTCGGCGTTGGCCCCCCGTTCCACCTCGGGCAGGTAGAACAGCTCCCCGAAACCGCGACATTTGAGGCACCACCCTTGATTCGAGTTGTAACTGAAATTCTTGGGATCGAGCGGGGCAAAGCTCCGACGGCATTTGGGGCAGGCCCGCTCCGTGGCGTGAACGGTCACCGTTCCCTTCCGATCCATGGCCAGCAGGACTCCCTTTCCCACGGTCAACGATTCCTCGACCAGTTCGCGCAAGGTCTGCTTTTCCCCGGTGGGTTTTCCGTTGCGCTGGACCTCGCCCAGCACGACCTCAATGTCGTGTTCGGAAAATCGGTCCAGCCGAAGGCCCCCGGATGACTCGCGGAGCACGCCATCGGCACGCAGCTCCGAATACCCCTGGTTTTCGGCCCACACGGCAATGTCACTGTGGAATCCCTTCCGGTTTCGAACCACATTGGCCATCAGCTTGAGGGGGCCGCGCCGGGAGGCTTCCGCGGCGATCCGATTCGAGATTTCATCCCGGGTTTGAGCCTCCACGGGCAGCTGGCAGTCCGGGCAGAACTGGGTTCCCAGGCGGGCAAACAGGAGCCGGATGAAATGATGGATTTCCGTAACGGTGGCCACCGTGCTCTTGCCCCCTCCGCGGGAGGTGTTTTGTTCGATACTGACGGTGGGCGGCAGTCCGGCGATCAAATCCACGTCGGGTCGTGCCAATTGCTCCACGAATTGGCGCGCGTACGCACTCATGGAGTCGAGAAACCGGCGTTGCCCTTCAGCAAAAAGAAGGTCAAAGGCGAGGGTGCTCTTGCCACTGCCGCTGACGCCCGTAATGACCACAAACTTTCCGCGTGGGATGTCCACGGAAAGATTCTTCAGGTTGTGTTCCCGTGCACCCCGGATGGCGATCGCGTCCGGGGGAAGATTCAGGGCGGAAAATCGTTCATGGTCGGTGTCGGACACCCCTAAGCATTAGCATCCCGGGACCCAGCGGCAATGCAGCAGGTCCGGGAATCAGCTTCAGTGCCGGACATCCAGTATTTCCACCAATTTGCCACCCTGGTCGAATTGAAGCTGGCGAAAGAGCTGGCCGGAATCCCCGCCGCGGTCGGTGTCTCCGACGCCACTGTGGCCGCCGTCGGTTGATTCGAGGCGGAAGGTCAGGGCGGGCGTGGCGTCCCAGCCGGCCGCCCACTCGGCTATCCGGGAATGGTCCCGCAATTCAAAGGAACGAGCCGGTGCCCCCAATTCGGCGATGGCATCCTCGTAGGTCCACCGCCCGAGATGAGCCGAAAGGACTTTGGTGGAAGGCAAACGCCCAGGGTCCGATTGGCATCCCGCAGCCAGCACCAGTCCGATCGCCGTTCCTATGCACTGTAAAGCCTTCACCCCGTGAGTCTGACGGGGGTTGATCGATTGGCAAGTCGAAGCCCGGACGGACGAAAGACCTGATGTCTGGAAACCAATTTCAGGGAGGGCACCCATTCTGAGGATCACCCTAATGCCTTGCGGTTGGACGTCCCGGTCTGGCAAAACCTCCCCTCATGCATTCGTTTCACTACGTGGGTCGGCAATTGCACTGCGAGGGATGTTCCCTCGAATCGCTGGCGGCCAAGTTCGGGACGCCCCTTTATGTCTACTCCCAATCGACCCTCGAAGACCATTTTGCCAGGCTGGATCGGGCGATGGCCCCCTCGATCACTTGATCTGCTTTGCCATGAAGTCCAACTCCAATCTGGCAGTGCTCCGCACGCTGGCCGGACTGGGAAGTGGCTTTGACACCGTGAGTTCAGGGGAAATCCGTCGGGCCATCGCCGCCGGAGGTGATGCCTCCCAATGTGTCTTTGCCGGTGTTGGCAAGACACGGGAGGAGATTGCCTACGCTCTGGATGCCGGCATTTACTGTTTCAATGTGGAATCCGAGGCGGAGCTGAAACGAATCAGTGCCGTGGCGGTGGAACGGGGTCAAATCGCTCCGGTCGCCGTCCGGGTCAATCCCAACGTGGACGCCAAAACCCACGCCAAGATCACCACGGGCACCTATGAAAACAAATTCGGCATCGCGTTCGAGGAGATCGAAAAGATCTACGCCCGTGCGGCAAAGCTGCCGAATCTCCGGCTCAAGGGCCTTCAAATGCACATTGGCTCCCAGTTGACCAGTGTGGAGCCGTTCCGAAAGGCGGTTGAAAAAGTCGTGCCGTTGGTGGACCGCCTCAATCGCAAGCACGGCTTTGATTTTTTCAGCATCGGCGGCGGCATCGGAATTGTCTACCAACCCGCTCTGGAGAGCGGTGCGGCAGGCTGGTGGGAAACGGCGGAGGGACGCAAGGTGCTGACTCCGCAGCGCTTCGCCGATGTCCTCATCCCCTTCCTGAAGCCACTGGGATTGAAAATCCTCCTCGAGCCGGGCCGCTACATCAGCGGAAATGCCGGGGTGCTGGTCACCCGGGTGGAATACCTCAAGAAAACCGGGAAAAAGCACTTTGTCATCGTCGACGCCGCCATGAATGACCTGATCCGTCCGGCGTTCTATGACAGTTACCACGAAATTGTTCCGCTCACCAAAAAGGCGGGTGCATTGGTCTCGAGCGATGTGGTGGGACCCATTTGTGAAAGCGGTGATTACTTCGCCAAAGACCGTCCTCTTCCCAAGGTGGGAGAGGGAGACCATCTGGCCTTGCTGAGTGCGGGGGCATACGGATCGGTGATGGGAAGCAATTACAATACCCGCTCCCTGACAGCCGAGGTCCTGGTCAAAGGG
>CAIPFS010000227.1 GCA_903864375.1 uncultured Verrucomicrobiota bacterium | reverse complement strand
CGGCATCACCTGTGTGGCCTGCCATTCCATTGTGGATGTGCATTCGACCCAGGGAAACGGAGACTACGTCATCGAGGAGCCCATCCATTATCCGTGGGCCTTTGCTCCGACCAATTCATTGCGATTCTACCTCAACAAGCAGTTGGTGAAGGCCAAACCGGCATTTCACAAACAGACCTTTCTCAAACCGCTGCACAAAACCGCAGAATTCTGCTCAACCTGCCACAAGGTGGGGCTTCCCCGGGAGGTGACCCATTACAAGGATTTCCTCCGCGGCCAGAATCATTACGACACCTTCCTTCTGACCGGCATTAGCGGCCACAGCGCCCGGAGCTTCTATTATCCTCCCGCCGCCCGTGACAATTGCGCCTCCTGCCACATGCCCCTGGTCAAGTCGGAGAATTTTGGGGCCCGTCCCTTTGGCACCAATTCCTATCGCTCGGTTCATGACCACCTGTTCCCCGGTGCGAATACCGCCCTTCCCTTCCGACGCGACGATGCCGTCACCGTTTCCCGTGAACAGTCCTTCCTGAGCAACTGCGTTCGTGTGGACCTGTTCGGCGTTCGAGAAGGAGGCCGGATCGATGGAACCCTGGTGGCTCCCGTGCGCCCCAATCTGCCCCGGCTTCGTCCAGGAAACACCTACCTCATCGAGGCCGTGGTCCGCAATCTGGCCGTGGGACATCCTGTCACCCAGGGCACAGCAGATTCCAATGAAGTCTGGGTGGAAGGTGAAGTCACCGATACCGCCACCGGTCGTACCATCGGTCACAGCGGAGGACTTGGCCCTCATCGGGAGGTCGATCCATGGTCGCACTTCGTCAATATTTACATGCTGGACCGCGATGGGAACCGGATTGATCGCCGCAATGCCCAGGACATTTTTGTCCCGCTGTACAACAACCAGATTCCGCCCAGCGGCAGCTCGGTTGTACACTACCGGCTCACCATCCCTCCCGATCAACGTGACCCGGTGAAGGTGGTCCTGAAGGTGAATTACCGGAAATTTGATACCGTGTATTTGAACTACATCCAAGGACGCGGCTACACCAATGGAGCGGCGCTGCAAATCACCAACGACCTGCCCATCACGGTGCTCGCCAGCGACACCGTGACGTTGCCCATCGAGGGTGGAAATGCCCTTCCACCGACGCTGGCTGTCCAGACGAATGCCATCCCTCCCTGGCAACGTTGGAACGATTACGGCATTGGATTGTTCAACAAGGGAGACAAGGGCTCCGAAAAAGGTGAATTGCGGGAGGCGGAAGCCGCCTTTTCCGCTGTTGAAAAGGCGGGACGCGCCGAGGGCCCTCTCAATCTTTCCCGTGTCTTTGTCAAGGAAGGCCGCCTCGAGGAAGCCGTGCCCGCCCTTCAACGCGCCGCTGATACCAATCGGTTTGCCGTGCCCGCGCCACGCTGGACGCTGGCCTGGTTGAGCGGTCTGGTGAACAAACAGAACGGTCATCTGGACCAGGCAATTCAGGATTTTACCAGCGTGCTGGAGGATCGGTATCCGGAGCTCGACCGCCGCAAGTTTGATTTCAGCAAGGACTACGAGATCATCAATGAACTCGGCCTGACCCTCTTCGAACGGGCCAAGCGGGCCCGGGCCAATCCTGACGAGCAGCGAACCTGGCTCCTCAAGGCGGCGCGCCGCTTCCAGGACACCCTGGCTATTGACTCGGAAAACGTGACCGCCCATTACAATCTGTCACTCCTTTACTCACAATTGGGCGATGAAACGCTGGCCGCGAAACACCGCCAGCTCCACGAACGCTTCCGGATCGACGATAACGCACGGGACCATGCCGTCGCCGCGGCACGCCTGCGGTCGGCAGCCGCTGACCATGCGTCCCAGTCCATCGTGATCTACGACCTTCAACCGCAGCCCGTCGCGGCCAACACCCAGGAACAACCAGCCCACACGGTGGCACGGGTCGCAACCAGACAGCCGTAGTCGCGACTTTCTTCCGACTGATTCTTGATGAATGCCTCTCCGGATCCTCTCGAGCCCCAGGAACAGGACCCAGCCGTCCTGTATCGCGGCCTCCGAATCTCAGCGCTTTTACTCGTCGTCCTTCTGTTGGCCGGAGGATCCGTCTTCCTGGTGCTGGTAATGCGCAAGCCAGTCGTTCACCAGCAGGTCACTCAACTGGCGATTCCCGAATCCGTCGTGCGCACGGACATCGCACTCCCCAATGTTCAATTCAAGGACATTACCCGGGAAGCGGGGATCACCTTTCAACAGGAGACGGGGGCGTATGGGGAAAAGCTCCTGCCGGAAACCATGGGAGGCGGGGTTGCCTTTTTTGACTATGACGGAAACGGAGTTCCCGACCTGCTCTTCGTCAACGGCTCGTTGTGGCCCTGGAAAGCCCCGGCGGGCAAAAGCCAGCCCCCGCCGGGAATCGTTCTGTACCACAACGACGGAACGGGAAAGTTCTCGGATGTGACAGCGGACTCGGGTCTGCAGGAGCCGTTTTACGGAATGGGCGTTGCCGTGGGAGACTACGACAATGACGGTCGAACCGACGTCCTGATTACCGGGATCGGTGGCGCCCGGCTCTTCCACAATGAAGGCAACGGAAAGTTCCACAATGTCACCGCATCCGCCCAGGTCAGATCGG
>CAIPFS010000226.1 GCA_903864375.1 uncultured Verrucomicrobiota bacterium | reverse complement strand
CGGCCAGGGTGACCGCGGATCGCAAGGCCCGGACGATTTCGCCCCGCGATACCACTGGCCCGTCCGCCTGGCAGGGCCGGGAATACCAATTGACCAGGGCGAAGCCAACGCCGTGTTCATTCATCGAAATCCAGGTTCCACCCGCTGGCTCTTCAGGTCCGACCACCCGAGGTGGGTGGTCGCTCCCCGCCCTGGGTGGCAGAGCTGAAATCCGGGTTCGCGACTCATCGCGATTCATTCCCAAAAGGTATCCCCGGGGTCGGGTCCAAAGCGTGACCGTGCACATACTCGGAATCTCAATCGGCCAGGGGATAACGATCAAACAGCGCGCTGGCAGCCCGCCAGGCCTGGAGCAGATCGCGCGGTTTGCAGGGATCATGTCCCTGGGACCGATTGGCGGCCCCGATTTCAAACACCAGTCCCCATTGCCGAAACAGAATCCTGTAGGCCTGGAAGACAGAATACCGGGCATCGTAAATGTTCGTGGCTTCCGCCGCCGCTCCGTTCAGTTCCAGAATCTTGAAATCCCGGCCCTCGATCAGTGCGGATTCCTCCGGGTATCGCACATCGTACCGGCCAATGTGGAATCCCGAAATCCCCTGGGAGATCTTGTCAATCTGGTTTGCCAGGGCTGGAGTGGCCAGCCGGGAACCGTCCCTGAAAATGCATCCCTGGGCATGATTGCCGGCCTCCACCAGCCGCACTGTTTCCCCGGGTGCCAGCACCTCCTCCCTTCGATGGGTGAACCGCGCGAGGTACCGGTCTGCCATGAACCGCGCCCGTTCATCCGACCAAATCAGTTCTTCCAGGGTGCGGCGACCGTCTCCGGTGATGGTGGGGAAGATTTTTTCCGTGACGGCAAAAACATGCCCCCGGACTTCACCAGGGAATCGGTAGTAGAAGATACCCGCCTCCAGCGGTCCCGGCACGTACCGCTGCAGGATCAGCGGAGCGGGATTGGCCTTGAGACACGCCAGGGCCTCATCCTCGGTGCGAATGCATTTGACCCCCAGTCCCCGTTGCCCCAGGTCGGGTTTGAGGATGTGCGGAAAGCCCACGCGATGCGTGTCGACCAGACTTCGCCACTGGCTGATTCGGTCCGATAGACGGCCTTCAGGCAGGGACCACGCCTCTGCCGTGAATTCCGGGCTGGAGGCAAAAAGTTCCGTCAAGGTGGCGATTTTGGATTCTCCCACCAACCCCCCATAGGCGATGCCTGGATTGGCGGCGCTGGGCAGCGTGAAGCTCCGATGGCGGAGGGAGAGGTGGATGTACCGGGCAACCACCGGGGGATAGAACAACCAGGCCGGCCAGAATTCCCAGCGAAACCACCGCTTCCACCCGATGGCGTTTCGTCCGGGAAATGCAGGCTCCGTGCGTCGGGTACGTTGAAACGCCCTCCAGGTCACCCAGGCCAAAACTGCGAGGGCCAGGGCAAGCGCCGCAACATCCTTCCAGCCGGTCCAGAGTCCGGTGAGCTGGGTTCCGAAGACGCGGGCAAGTCCAAACCAGGCCAGCGTCCACACCAGTGCCGCAGCCCCGGTGACGCCAAGAAACGGGCCGACGGGCCATCGAAGCAGGCCTGCGGCGAGGTAGGTCGGGAGACGGGTTCCGGGAATCATCCGGGCACTGATCAGCAGCCAGGTACCGCGCCGGGCAAACCATGCTTCGTGTTGCGCCAGTTGAACACGGTTCAAGCGCCCGCGGACCCATTTCAGATCGAGCACCGGACGGCCCAATCCGCGTGCCAGTGCATAGAGAAGAACGTCACCGAACCAGATTCCGAGAAAACAACCCCAGAATCCGGCTGCCGTGGACAGCGAGCCCGCCGCCGCAAGGACAGCGGCCGTCAGCGTGGGGATATCCTCCTGAACGAAGGTGGCCAATCCCAGAGTCAGTGCCTGTAGAATCGGCGGCCAGCTCCCCAAGGCCGGAGGGAGCCAACCCCATTCGGAGGTGGAAAGGGTCATCGGTCAGGCGGCGGACGGCGTTTGATGGTGCGCCACCGTCGATGGGGCCACGCCGAAATGCGCTGGTAGGTCAATGTTCTGCAACCGCGCAATCACCGAAATCATGGCATAATGATGGATCCCGTGGGCGATGGCATAGACCAGTTCCCGTCCCAGGCTGGACACCGTCACCGGCGGGTCCCCTGGTTCATAGCTCACTTCGCACCGGGTGATGACCGGTTGATCCAGTCGGGCGGGTTCCATTGCGTGGAGTCCGGCCAGAACCTGGCGGGTCGCCTCGAGGGCGTGGCCGGGGTCCTGCTCCAGGCGGCAGTCCCGCTCGCGATGGTCGTAATCAATCACACCCCTGCTGTAGCCATTAAAAAGACAGAAGAAATGGTCCAGGCAATGCCGGTAATGACCGCCGATCGAGGCGTTGAAGACCACCGGAACCCGTCCGCCGTATTTTTCAGGGTCCAGGCTGTTGAGAAGGCTTTCTCCCTGGGTCAGCAATTCAATGGCAGCATGGAGGACGCGCGCATGCGCCAGCGTCGAGGGAATCGTGGGGCGGGTGGCGGTAAGGCCTTCCGGCATCGGGGAACCGGAAGCCGGGGGCTGTGAGGAGTGGATGGTCATTCGGTGGGCGATGGTGCGTCGCCTGCGGTGTGGTCGATGCCGTCCCGTATTCCTTACACCGCACTGCATCCGGCGGACTGAATTTTTCCGGTGGGTCCCTTCCGCGAATCGGGAATGGACCGCCACAGATCGGTTTTCCGCCACCATGGGCTCGTCCTCCGGCAGAACGACTGCGAACGGTGCGAAGAATTTCGCGGTCTTTCCGGCCTCAAGGCTTGCCCTTGCAAAGGGTTGCGGATACTGGCTTAACCGTGACCGCCAATCGACCGTCCAGGGATGCCGCCGGGGAAAAAATGCCGGGGCAGGTCCTCTTCATCATCGGCAACGAGGCCTGCGAACGGTTCAGCTACTACGGTGTCATCGCCATCCTCACCCTCTATGTGACCCGTCACCTGGGCCAGGGTGATTCGGCTGGACACAAAATCTCGCACTTTTTCAAGGCGGGGGTCTACTTCACGCCCTTGTTGGGGGCCTGGATTTCCGATCGGTGGCTGGGACGGTACCGGACGATTCTCTATATCTCGCTGTTTTACTGCGCCGGACACGGTGTGATGGCCATGAGCGATCTGACGAACTCCGTCGATGCCAAACTGACCCTTCTCTACACCGGTCTCACCCTCCTCGCCTTTGGCGGCGGCGGCATCAAACCGTGCGTCTCCGCATTCATGGGCGATCAATTCCAGGCGGCGACAGCGGGCACGGTGCGGAGGGCTTACGCCCTGTTTTACTGGAGCATCAATCTGGGCTCCACCTTTGCCTTTCTGGCGGTACCCCAGGTTGCCGTCCGGCACGGGTATGGCTGG
>CAIPFS010000225.1 GCA_903864375.1 uncultured Verrucomicrobiota bacterium | reverse complement strand
TGGACAGGTGTCTGCGCGCCGGTTCAAGGGCCAGGATGCCAAGGAAAAGCTGCAGCTTCGCGTGGACCTCGGAATCCTTCAGAAGAACGCCGAGTGGCGCCCCGACGGAAAGCTTCCGTGTGGCAGCGATTCCTGGTACGAGGTTCAGCAATCCCGGCTTTCCGAGTTTCGTCGAAAAAACAAAGGCTCGGAGGAGGGGTTCCGGCTGGATGGAGATTCGATTGGCAAGCTCCAGCAGGAGGCCATTCAATACCATCATCGTTATATCTGCTTCTTTCAGTTGAAGGATTTCGCCGCGGTGGAGGCGGATTGCGACCGCAATCTTGACGTTTTTGAGTTCGTCGCCCGCTATGCAGCATCCGAGGAACTCGCCTGGGCCCTCCTGCAATTCACTCCCCAACTCTTGATGATGCGGGCAAGGGCGCGAGGCACGGCCCTGGTGCGCCGCCGCAAATATGAAGCCGCCATCAAGGCCATCGAAGATGGGATCGAGTCCCTGGAGGAATTCTACCGCGGTCACGGGCGGGAGGACCTTTTGGAGCAAAGTGGGGAGCTGACTTCCCTTCAACAATGGCTTGAGGACGTTCGAAGCAAACGTCCGGTGACCCCCATGGAACGACTTAAAAAAGCGCTCGAAGAAGCCATCCGGCTGGAGGATTACGAAAAAGCCGCCGTTGTCCGCGATCAGATGCGGAAGCTCGAAACTTCCGAGTAACCCGGCTATCGTCCGATTTCTGAAATCGACCCAGGGCGGTGCAGGTCGGGCTCGGCTTTGGCTGGCTTCCCCCAGGAAATCTTGGCAGGCTGAATTCTTTGGTGCCGAGAGATGAACCTTCCGAACAAACTCACCGTTTCGCGTTTCGCCCTGACGGCCGCCTTTTTCGGGATCGTTTTTTCACGCTTTCCCGGCTACGAGACGGTCTCTTTTTTTGTCTTCGGATTCGCTGCGCTCACGGATTTTTTGGATGGACGCATCGCCCGTCAACGAGGTCTGGTCACGCACTTCGGGATCCTCATGGATCCGTTGGCTGACAAGATTCTCACCTGCACGGCCTTTATCGCCTTTGTCGAACTCGGTCTGATGCCGGCCTGGATGGTGGTGATTATCGTCGCCCGGGAACTGGCCATCACCGGCCTTCGACTGCTGGCCGCCTCCCGACAGGTCGTTCTCGCTGCGGAACGGTACGGTAAACACAAGACCGTGTCACAGGTGGTGGCCATCATGGCTATCTTACTTTCTCTCAGCTATCCCCATTGGGGAACGATGGCGGGTCAATTGCTGGGCTTCGTTTTGGCCGGGCAACCCTGGACCTACTGGTTGGTGAAAATTTCTGTGTGGCTGGCGGTTTTGCTGACCCTTTGGAGCGGGGGAATGTATCTGTGGCGCAACCGCCGTCTCTACCTGGACGACGTATAACCGCGTCGGTTGAATCAACCTCCAACTGGAGGCATCCCACCCATGCCATTTAATTCCAACCTACCCAATAACAGAAACATCGGTAGGAGGAGATTCCTGCCAGGCAGCGGCGGGCCGAACCACGCTGATTTTGTACGGGCGAAGCCCATGGGCCGTCCGCAGGACCGAGGCTCTTGCCGAGCCGCCCGGCGGAGGGACGCGCTCCCGCGAGTCCCCAATCAATGCTGGGTTCATCACCTTTCCAGTCCCAAAGGCACCTGTGTGAGATTCCAGCCAAGCCTCTGGCGGTCCGTCCCCCGCAGGTCGCACCTCGCCTGACGATGAGCACCGCAGGTGGTTGCTGCCGTTCCGTCAATCCTCAGGTTCCATCTGAATTGTGAGGCCACGAGAAAAAACGGATCACTGGAAAGGCTCTCTGGCATTGCTGCTGGCCCAGGGATTTGGAACGGGACGGTTGAAACCGGGGCCTGGAACCTGGGGCTCCCTGGTAGGCCTCCTCTGGACCTGGTTACTGCTGGCTTCTCATTCGTGGGTCGTCGCTTTTGCCGCGATGGGGGTGTCCTTTGCCTGTGCGATTCTTCTATCAACCTGGGCATCCCAACATCTTGGCGACAAGGACCCATCGTCCGTCGTGATCGATGAGATTGTCGCCGTTCCATTGGTGTTTGTACTGCCGCTGACCTTGAATCCGGGGTTGCTGGGAGATCCAACTCATCTCCCAACCTTGGAGCGGGTGGGATGGTGGCTTGCGGGTTTTACTCTCTTTCGGATATTCGATATCGTTAAACCTCCACCCATTTGGCAATCCCAGGCACTTCCAGCCGGGTGGGGGATCGTCGTCGATGATCTACTGGCCGGGCTTGCCTCATCCCTTGTTCTGGGTGTCATTGTGTTCTGGCGTTACCGTTAATCCTTTTTGGATTCAAACAAAGGGACAGGTCATCTATCATCAATGCCTGACAGCGGTGGCGGACTTTCAGCCAATGGTTGGCTTGAACCGGGGTGGTTTTCTTCCTACTGTCGGTCAATGTCGTTAACCGATGCGCAAAAGGACGAAGTTCGTCAGTGGTTGGTGCAGGGGCTCAAACTTTCTGATGTCCAACGGCGTCTCGAAATCGATTTCGGGCTGCGGGTGACCTACATGGAGGTGCGCTTCCTGGTCGATGACCTGAAGGTCGCCCTCAAGGACCCCGAACCGCCCAAGAAGGTCGAACCGCCAGCAGCGGCCGCTCCGGCTGACGCGGTGGCAGGTTCCCCGGCGGCACCGACCGACCCGACGCTGGTCGGCGTGGCGGTCACGGTGGACCGGGTCACCCGTCCGGGGGCACTGGTGAGCGGTCGGGTGACGTTCAGCGATGGCCAGGGTGGTACCTGGTTTGTCGATCAAATGGGGCGTCCCGGTCTTTCAGCGGACAAGAAGGGCTACAAGCCGAACCCGGCAGACATGCAGGAATTCCAAATCGCCCTCGAGCAGGAATTGGTGAAGTTGGGTTATTGAACCTCGGTTCGGTTCGAATTTTTGGGTTGCAGGCACGGCAGCCGAGAGCCGGTAAACCATTGACCCGCCAATCGGTCTCGAAACGGGTTCCGGTTGGGTAAAGTTTGCGCCGACTGACGTACGGCGACTACAGGGAATGGGGTGGGTCTTCCCACGGGTCGGGCTCGTCCGGTGCCTTGAAGTGTTCGTCGAGCCAATCCTTGTTCAGATACTCCCATAAGGCGGCTGCCTCCGGGCTTCCCGTCAGCCGGGTGACTTGATCGAGGAGGCTTTTCCGGATGGCCTCCCTCGCCGACTGCAATTCTTCAGCGGTGGGAGGCACCCCTCCGTCAGGCGGAGGGGTGGCCAGATGTTCGCCCATGTCCGCAAACTGAGATTGGAGGGCGAGGAGTTGGACCGCCTTTTGATCGGGGTCACTCAAAGCGGCGGCGACCTCCCTGGCCCTTTGGTAGTCCCGATCTTCGGCCAACTTCAGCTGTTGGGCGCGTTCCGGGCCAAGGAGCTTTTCAATCTCCTGCTCCTCTTCGGTTGGAGCCGAGGCAGCTAGAGGCGGGTTCCCTTGGGCTTTTTCGCGAATCCGGATGAGTTTTGCGACCTCGTCTTCACTCAAATCCACCGAGTCGAGATCCCGAAGTGAGGCATGATTCGACTGACGCAATTTCAACTGGTCGAGCTCTTCCGGAGTCAGGATGGCCGCCAGTTGACCTTCTTTCCGGGACTCGAGGTCATCGGGCGGAATCGGTTGTAACTCAGAAGTCGTTGCCCCCTTGCGTGAGGCGAGACGCCACTGGTTGAGACGATCGATTACAATTTGCTTGAGAATATCCCGAACCTGTTCCCGTTTATCCTCTGAAAGAAAAGCCAGTTGAGAATCGAGTTCGGGATTCAACGCATTGAAGGGGCTGGCACCGGCGCTCCCCTTGGTGAGCTCTTTGAGCGCATCCCGTTCCTGACGGGCGATGGCGTCGACCGATGCCTGCAATCGATTCCAATCGGTTCTTGGAGGGCAGGCGAGTTCCCAGAAGTGGGATGCCCATGGGGTCAGGAGCCGTCGCCGCTGTTCGGTAAAATGGCGGTGGATGAGGGGACGAAGAATGTGGCGGATGGTCGCATTGGGACATCCGATGCTCCGCAGATCGTCCCTGTAGGCCGTCCACGATTCGGTATGGAGCTGCGACCAATCAAACGGTCGGGGCAATGCCACCACCGGCGACTCGAAAGGCTTCTCATCCACCACATGGGGGTGATCCCTTTCCGGTAGAGAGGCAGCAGGCTCCACTGGCTCGCTCGGACCATCAGACTGTGGCCGAGTCCATCCTCGAAGGAGCATCGCGCCCAGAAGAACACTCAGGGTTAGGGAGAAGAGGATTCCCAGTGAAGTCTTCATGGCCCTTTCCCTGCCTGTTCCCAGGCCCGCCGCAGTGCCTGGTCCGTCCAAAGTTTAAGCTGCACGTTTCGAGACTTCTCGGGAATCCCGTTCAACAGGGCACCCCATTGTTCGCGGAGGCTATCGCGCAGGTCCTTCATTCCCTGACGAACCGCCGAAGGGTCCTGCCGGGCGTTGGCTCGCAGTTCATTGAGGGTCGGAAGGTATTGCTGGACGAGATCATAACCGGCGTCTGCAAGTTCCAGAGGAAGTTTTTGTGCAGTGAGGAGTTCCCGGACATCGTTGTAGGTGGGGTCGGTCGCCCGGAGGAATTCCGCAGTCCGTTGAGGGCCGAGCAAGGCGGTCAAGTCGTCCACCGAGGGAGAGGCATTCTCGTCGGTTGGACTTTCCTGAAGTTGGTCCCAGATGACCCAGTACGGATTCAATGTGGCCATCGAATAGTTTTCCGCGCGGACTTGAAGCAGGGTCAGGGAACGGAGTTCGGATGGGGATATCCTGGAGCTGTCAAAGGGGCTGTTGGTTTGAGTAAATGGTCCTCGTTCCCAGCAGTAATAGCGCGCCGTCAGTTCCTCAAGTTCAGCCGGAGAGATCCGTCGCGCAAAATCCGCGTCAAAGCTCTTGGCCTCTGCCTTGATTTTGAGAAGGTCCGGGGGGCGGCTCGCGCTTTCAGGTGCGAAACGGGAGCCGCCGCCCCAACCCCTGTCACCCCAATACTGGATCCGCTCTGTCGCTTTCGCGAGCAACTGTTCGATCCCGTGGAGTTGGTCGGGTCTCAGGAAACCAAAAACAAGAAAGTCCTGTTCGGTTTCATGCGCGAACGGTTCGGTGTCGGGACAGAGCAGAGCCCCTCGAATCTGGTTCCTCGCCATTCGGATTTTCTCCCGCTCTTTGTCCACAGCAGCGTTGATTTCCCTGCGGCGCTTGCCCGTCGCCCAGTAATTGCTTCCGGCGTCCGAGTGGGCAACGGACACCTCCGAGAGACGATCAGCTTCCCATCGCTCCAAGGCGGGAACCACAATGTCGCAAACCGTTTTCTCCGGGCATCCGGCCTTTCTGAGATTTTCGGCGTATAAGAGGAGGTTGGTCGATTCAAGCGTCGACCAGGTCTGGAATCTGCTGGGAACGATGGTTTCCGTCGACGGAGACCGGGCGGGGCGTTGGGGATCCGAAGGTTCCGGTGTCGAGGCGGCGGGCGGAGCCGATTCCTCAAGTTGATGGGGCGGACGTCTTCCTTGAACCAAAACCATCACGGCCAGCAAGACATTCAACAAACAGCTCCCCCAAAGAATCCGGCGTGCCCACGGAGAAGCAGGGGGTTTCGTGGATGACGATGGTGCAATCGGCATGGCCTGCTCGTTGTGGTTTTGTTTCAGCGGAGCACCCGGCACAAATTCAAGAAAGGAGCTTAGCCTTAGGTGAATCTGGCGGCCAAAGCTGCCTGGCGAAAGGCGAAAATGCGCACCACATCGGGCCGGACAAACAGTCTATCGGCCAGGGCCCCTCCCCAAACGGCGTATTCGAGATCGTCCCGACACACGGTTCCCCCATCCCTGGAGGCAAACGAATGGGTGTGAACCCATCGCCGGAAGGGCCCCCGAAGCTGGTCGTCACGGAATCGAAAGGGCGGATTCCACTCCAGAATCCGGGTTCGCCACCAAAGGGGAATTCCCCGGAACCGAATCCGGTAATCAATCAGGGTGCCGACGCCCACGAGGATGGGCCCTTGTGAGACGACCTTGAATTGCAGCCAGGGTGGAGTGAGCAATCCCAGATTTCGGGCATCCGAGAAAAAGGGGAATATTTCCTCCAGGGGGCGCGGAAGCCATTGTTCGGTCGAGTAGGTGGGCATCAGGAAATTAAAGTGGGGAACGGTGGAACGGCAAAGAGGTCAAGCGGGTCCGGGAGCGGCTGTTTCGACACAGTGCCCCTCTTCGATGGTGGGTACACCAAGAATCCATCCCTCGATTTGCGCCAACTGGCGCTCTGCCTCGGATGCCGGAGGGTGTAGATAGTCCCGCAGTCGATCCGACTGGTCAGCGGTTTGCAGCCAGCGGCAGGCCGCATAGGCGTCCTGTTGGTCGGGTGTCCGCCTGGCTTGGGGTGAGGGCTCCTTCCACAGCGACGGATAGACTTCGGCGACGACAGAACGACCCGGTGCCGGGGACCAGCCGTCGAACGGCCAAAAGTGAATCCGGTCACCGAGGGTTTGCCGGAGGTGCAGGAGCCAGGGGAGTCCGGCGTGGGTGGACTTCGCCACCGATCCCGGAATGTCGAAGTGGAAGGGCGATTTGGCACCGCCAGCCCGGCGGTCGGTCAGGCGCCGCCAACGGGAACTTCCCGTCCGTCGGGACGGAGAGAATTGGACGTTTCGTCGGATGCTTTCAACGGTGACCCCGGGCCGGTCGGTCGGCCAATGCCGACAGAAGTCGTTCAGGAAATTGGGCCAGTCGGGAGGTAGCGAATACTCCTCGAAATAAGGACAGGGGAACGAGAAGGCATGGTCGATCCCCAACAAGAGGGGCTCGGACCGACTCAAGGCGGAGGTCAACCACTCGGTCAGTGAACGACGGGACCAGCGTGGAGCATCCGATAACGGACGCACCACCTCCTGCGGTTCGAAGGTGCCCAATGACCGGTAGAGGCGGATTCCGGGAAGCCCGTCATCCGCGGTTGCCGCCCCCGAATAATCAACTCCCAGGTATTCGGAAAAGCGGGGCATGAGTTTGGAAATCTTCGGAAAGTTCCCCCTTTTCCCCGCCTCCGCAACCTACAGCGATTGGCACGGCGCAGCTGGATTCGGGCTTGGTTCCGTCGACGGCTTGCGTTCCAATCGCGTGGTGCCCTTGAGTTCTCCCGATCTTTTACCCCGGTTGCGGGCGGTCCGGCTGTTTTTATGCGACGTCGACGGCGTCCTCACCGACGGAACGGTGTTGATGGGCCCGGGTGGCGAATGGAAGACGTTTGACATCCGGGACGGTCTGGGTCTCCGGCTGCTTCAGATGCAGGGGATCAAGGTGGGCTGGGTGTCGGCGCGGCCATCGACGGCGACCAGCGACCGCGCGGCCGACCTGAAGGTGGATTATGTGCTTCAATCCTCGACGCCCAAGGTCACGCTGATTGAAGGCCTCCTGTCGGAGACCGGTCTTGCGTGGGAGCAGGTCAGCTTTATCGGGGATGATGTGCTCGATCTGGGGACACTTCGAAGGGCGGGCTTCTCCGCCGCTCCTGCCGACGCCATGCCAGAGGCCAAGGCATTGTCCCACCACGTTTGCACGGCCGGCGGAGGTCGGGGTGCGGTTCGGGAGGTGGTGGAAATGATCCTCAAAGCCCAGGGACATTGGGACGCCCTGGTCGAAAAATTTGCCGCCTGACCGATGACCGCCTTGTTTAGCGGCGTGTGGATCATGGCATGTCGGATGTCCCTGGGAGGCTTGCTGTTGGCTGGGATGGCCCGGGCGGCGGATGGAAAAACCAATCTGGCGGTGAAAGGCGGTGGCACCGGCGCAACCGTGGGGCAGGGGGCCGGAGTGAATTATCCATTTTATAGCAAGGACGGACGTCTTGAAGCAAATCTCCGGGGCGCATCGGTGGAGCCCATCGGCGGAAATCAACTTCGGTTCCATCAGCTGCACATCGAGACCTTCAACGAAGATGGAACACCCAACCTGGTGGGGGAGGCTCCGGACTGTGTTTATTCCCTGGCCACCAAGACGGTGAGCTCCAGCGGGCCGCTGACGGTCGTTCAATCCAGCGGGACCTTCCGGGTCTCTGGCGAAGGGTTCCTTTGGGAACAAATCACCGGTCGGCTGGTGATATCCAACCAGGCTCATACTGTTTTCCGACTCGCCGACTCCGCCTTTTCTCATCCATAACCACCCCATGAACTCACGCCACGTCATCTGGATCAGCATCGCCCTTGCGGCTCAATTGGGGGCGGTCGAACCAGACCCGATCCCTGCAGGCGAGGGGAAAATTGACTCGGTCGCGTTCAGTTTTGAGAAGCGCGAAGGGCTGATCCGGCATTTCGGGGATGTTCGATTGACCATTCCCGGAGCATTAAACCTGACCTGTGAGGATCTCCTGGCCCAGCGGGATGCCACCGGGAAGTTTTCAACCATCATTGCAACGACGAACGTGGTGATTCAGTTGCTGCAGGTGAATGACCCCTCCTCCAAGGCAGGCTCCACCAATGGAGTCTCCGTCGACGCGGCTGCCGGTGCCATTGGTTCAACCGGACGGACGATGGAGACCAACTGGGCGTATTGCTTCAAGGCGGTGTTCATCGGGACCAATAATACGGTGGTGTTGACCGGATCGCCTGAGACCGGTTCGCCGCGCGTGATCACGGCGACGGCGGCCATATCCGCCGAAGAGCTCACCTATAACCGAAGCACGGGTCGATTCACCGGTTCAGGCAGGTCACAGAGCCGGTTCAAGGTGGGGCAATTCAATCTCAATCCGAAACGCGACGCCTCCCCCCAATTTCCCTGAACTGGCGCGCCATGGCAACCGCCCCTCACCTGCTCACCGTCAAGTCCCTGGCAAAAGCCTATCGGGACCGGCGTGTCGTTGACGGCGTTTCCATTGAAGTGGCGGCGGGCGAGATTGTGGGTCTGCTGGGTCCCAACGGGGCCGGGAAGACCACGACCTTCAACATGGTGGTGGGATTGGTGCGTCCAGACCAGGGCACGGTTTCCCTGCTGGATCACGAGATCACCGGGATGGCCATGCATCGTCGGGCGCGACTGGGGATCGGGTATTTGACCCAGGAATCCAGTGTCTTTCGGAAACTGACGGTTGAGCAGAACATCCTGGCGATCCTCGAAACCCTCGAGTTGGGGCGAAAGGAACGTCTGACCCGCCTGGGATTGCTACTGGATGAACTCGATCTGGCCCGGCTGGCCAGGAGTCATGCCTATCAGCTGAGCGGTGGCGAGAAGCGCCGTCTGGAGATCACCCGCGCCTTGGTGACCAATCCCAAGCTGCTCCTGCTCGATGAACCGTTTGCGGGCATCGACCCGATCGCTGTCTATGAGGTCCAGAAATTCCTGCGACGCTTGCGCGAACGGGGCTTGGGCATCCTGTTGACCGACCACAACGCCCGGGAAACGCTGAAACTGGTGGATCGCGCCTACCTCATCAACCGCGGGCAGGTGGTGTACCAGGGCCCGGCGCACCAGATGATCAACGATCCCAAGGCCAGGGATATCTATCTGGGGCCGGACTTCAATCTCTAGAGTCACCCTTTTCGGTGCCTGCCCATGAAAACAGTTCCTTCAACGTCATCGGTGACCGTGAACCAGTTTTACAAGGGGCACGCCTCGGAATTGGGCCTCCATCTGGTCGGCGGCGCGGTCGGGCTTTCGCGTCCCATCCGGGAGCCAACCGTCAACCGCCCTGGGTTGGCCCTGGCGGGATTCGAGAAATACTTTGCCCCCAAGCGGGTTCAGGTGATCGGCAACGTCGAAACCGCCTATCTTCGCTCCTTGAGCCCCGAGGTTCGCTCGGAGCGCGTTCGACAGCTGTTTTCGCACCGGATTCCGTGCCTGGTCATCTGTCGGAATCTGGTGCCGGGATCCCTGTGGATCACGGCCAGCGAGGCTCACGATGTTCCGTTGTTCACGTCGTCGCTGATCACCATGACCCTGATCAGCCGGGCGACATTCGCCCTGGAAAACCTGTTTGCCCCCCGTGGCCAGCTTCACGGTTCCATGGTGGATATCCAAGGGATCGGGGTGGTGATTCAGGGCGAAAGTGGCATCGGCAAGAGTGAAGCCGTTCTGGGATTGCTGGAGCGGGGTCACAGCCTGGTGGCGGATGACGTGATTCTGGTCCGGGTGGAGGACGGTCAGGACGTCATCGGCACCGCCAAGGAGTTGGGACGGAACCTGATGGAGGTGCGGGGTATCGGCATCATTGATGTGGCGGCCATGTTTGGTGTTGGCGCCATCCGACGCGAGAAACGCATCGACTTGATTGTCACCTTGAAAAACTGGAATCCGGAGGAGGACGTGGATCGGCTGGGACTGGAGCATCAGATGTTGCCGGTGTTGGGACAGTCCATTCCGCATCTTTCAATTCCCGTTCGTCCCGGTCGGGATCTGGGAAATCTGGTTGAGGTCGCGGCCTTGCAGACCAAGCTTCAGCTTTCCGGGTACAACGCCGCACGGGAGTTCAGCTCCCGCCTGGCAGCAGAGATGAAGCGACCGCTTTGAAGAATTGCCTCTCGATTTTCGCAGGATTCCGATAGACTCCCCTTCGTCCTTCGGGACGATTGCGTGACCACAAAACTGTTTTCTGAATTGGGCCTCTCTGCCGAGGTCCTCAAGGCCATCGATAAACTTGGGTACGAGCAGGCCTCACCCATTCAGGCCGAGGCGATTCCATTGCTGCTGTTGGGCCAGGATGTTGTCGGCCAATCCCAAACGGGATCAGGCAAGACCGCTGCCTTTGCGGTGCCGGCCATTGAGAAGGTTCAACCGCAGGTGCGGGCGGTCCAGATCCTGATCCTATGCCCAACGCGGGAGCTGGCGATCCAGGTGTCCGAGGAGGTCCACAAGCTCGCCTTGTTCAAGCGGGGAGTGAATGCCCTGCCCATCTATGGCGGTCAGTCGTATGACCGGCAATTGATGGGCTTGAAGCAGGGAGCCCAGATTGTCATCGGCACGCCGGGTCGGGTCATGGATCACATGCGCCGTGGGACACTCCGCCTGGATCAGGTCAAGATGATCATCCTCGATGAGGCGGACGTGATGCTCGACATGGGGTTCCGTGAGGATATTGAATTTGTCCTGGAAGCCCTGCCGGCGGTCCGCCAGACCGTGTTCTTTTCGGCAACCCTCCCGCGTCCCATTCAGGACCTGATTCAACGCTTTGCCAAGGACCCCAAGAGCGTCCGGATTCAGCAGACGGCCATGACGGTTCCGACCGTCGAGCAGCATTACTACGAAGTGGATCGGCGATTTAAGGTCGAGTTGCTCACCCGCCTGATCGACATCCATGATCTCAAGCTCGGGATTATCTTCTGCAATACCAAGCAGATGGTGGACGACCTTACCGAACACCTGAATGCCCAGGGCTATTCGGCGGATCGATTGCACGGGGGCATGAGTCAGGCCATGCGGGATCGCGTCATGACCCGTTTCCGGCGTTCCGGCCTCGAATTCCTGGTGGCCACCGATGTCGCCGCCCGCGGCATCGATGTCGACGATGTGGAGGTGGTGTTCAACTATGATCTTCCCTACGACGGTGAGGACTATGTCCATCGAATTGGGCGGACAGGTCGGGCGGGTCGAAGTGGGCAGGCCATCACCTTTGTTTCCGGTCGCGAGGTGTTTCTGTTGCAGCAGATTGAGCGCTTTACCCGGATGCGAATCCAGCGCGGCAAGATTCCCACCGCGGTCGAGGTCGAAGAGGCGCGCGCCAATTCCACGTTGATCCGCCTGAGGGCGGTCCTGGAGAAAGGTGAATTCCGGCAGCAGGACCAGCTGCTGGGCCGATTGATGGAAGAGGGCTATAGCTCCACCGATATTGCCTCGGCCCTGCTCCATGAGCTTCAAGGCGGAGCGGAAAATGCCCCCCGCCGTGAGGCCGCACCCAAACCGCCGGCCGGTCGCGAGGGACCTGGCCGTGAGCGTACCGAATCCACGGCTGCCCGCCCCGGACCCGGGATGGATCGTCCGCCGATCCAGCGTCCTCAGACGGAACGATCAACAGAACGATCAGCAGAACGGCCATCCCAGAGTCGCGCCTCGGTCCCGCCGCCTTCGGCACCCATTCCGGCGGAATTGCCGACAAAGGAGCTTCCGATTCCGGAAGTAGCCCGCGCGGAGCGCCCCGAGCGTCGGCGTTCCGAACCAGCCAAACCGCGGAGGGATGAGGCCACGGCACCACGTCTTACTGTCTCCGCCTCGACCGAGCGCGTTCCAGTACCGACACGGGTCGCGACCGTTCCGCATCCCTCGTCCGCTTCGTCGGAGAGCTCCGAGGCTCCGATGCCAGCGAAGGAACCGACATCGATCACTACGCCTTCTGCGGTGGAGGTTCCTCCGTCCGTTGTTGAGCCGATCAATATCCCTGAGGCTGTGGTCGAGCCGGTCGTTGTCCCAACCAAGGTCAAGGCTCCGAATGTCCCCAAGGGATTGGGCCCTCCCGTTGGGCCAAAGGTCAGCCGGGCACCGGGAGCCGACCAATCCCGGCTTTACATGAACGTGGGCGAAGCGATGGGGGTGACCTCCGACGAAGTGGTGGCCGCCATTCTTGGCACGACAGGTCTTCCGGCTGCCACCGTGGGACGTGTCGATCTGCGGGAACGTCATCTGTTTGTCGACGTGGCTGCCGAGCACGCCCAGCGGATCATCTCCCAGCTGAATCGAGCCACGCTCAAGGAGCACAAGCTCAAGGTGAAGATCGCGTAGTACGTTCTGGCGGCTACAAGGATGGTGGCGACATCGTTCCCCGTGGCCGCCGAGCGTCAGTCGGCGCAAACTCCACCCGGCTGGAACCCGTTCTGAGACAGGTCGGCGGGAAAGAAGTCGATGGCACCGGAGACGCCGGTCAGCGAGACAACGGTTCTAACGTGGAATGGGTTCGAGGCAACGCAGGGCCGCGTCGCGGTCCTTATCGGAGGCTGGCATCGAATCGATGAGGGGACGCAATTCCCGGGCAACTTCCGGAATCGAGCCCAACCGCCGCGCGAGTTCGTAAATGCTGGCCCGGGCATTCTCGGTGCTCGGACCGGCATCCTTCGGTGGGGTGTTGGCGCCCAACTGCTGGGTGAACTCCGACCAGGCCCTTCGGACCACCTGCAAGGCCAGTTGAGGGTCACCGTCGGCCAACCACAGGCGGTGGGATGCCACGGCCAGTCCGGTCAATGGCCAGCTGAGATAGGTGCGGGCGATGGCGGCTCGCACCAGTGGAGTGAGAGGCGCCGCCGGAGGACCGATGTCGCCGATCATCTGGCTGGCGGTGAGGGCGGGGAGGGCCGATTCCTGATCTGGCTGCAGTTCCCTCCGGAGGGACTCAACCGCCGACGTGTGGGTGGGCTCAAACGCGGCGGAAATGACCCAGCCGGGAATACGTTCCATGGCCCGACCGGAATTGGTCATTTGACTGAGGATGGAGACGGTTTCGTGATGGGTTCCATCCAGAACCGCAAGGGTTGCTGCCATCGACAACATTTCCCGGTAGAACGGGCCCCAGCCGAGGCGGGTCGCGTTGGAATAGCACTGCCAGAGTGCGGGAAGGGCCGGTCGGCTGTTGGTGCCTAGAAGTCGGAGGGCAACCGACGCCTCGGTCCGATAGGCACTCGACGGTTTCCGCACCTCCAACCAACCCGCAAAGCGTCCCCAGCCCTGGGACACCGCCCATCGATGCAGGGCTTCGACCGTCGAATCCTGCCGGTGCAAATCCTGAATGAGGTAGGGAATGGCCACATCCTGATGCTCCAGGAGAAAGGCTTTCTGTCGGGCCCGCAACTGGTCGGTGGTGGTGTCCGGACCTTCCGGATGAAGGGCGTGGACCCAATACTCCAGGTCCTGGTGTTTTCGATTGGCCAGCAACTGCCGCGTCACGATGCCCCCCACGGCAAAGGAAATGAGAGCGACCAGAAGGATGGTTTTGCGGGGGCTCAGGTGCATCGAACAGGATTGGATCATCGTCAAGAATCGGGCGGGTGCAATGGGGTGGATTGCCCGTGGATCACCGAGGAGGGCCAGGTGGCTGGCGTTCGTTTGGAGGCTGATGGAAGGGGAGCTCTTTTGTTTTCAAGGACGGCAATCGTCAACCTTCAGGAACCGTGGGCACGGCTTCGGCGCCGCCCAATTGGGACCACCAATGGTTGTAGAGCCGTTCCATGGTTTCGCGGGGGTCTTCCACCAGCAGGGCTTCCTTGATTTGGGTGGCGTACATCCCAAACGAGAGGGGTGACACCTGACTGAGCCTTCGGAGCCGCACCGGTTTGTTCCTGGCCTGTCGTTCCACCAGGAAACGTTCCGCTCCGGCGGCATCCAGATGGGTGTGGAGAGTATCCCGTCGCGCTTCCCGCAGCAGGACATGGTCCGGCTCATGTTCGCTCAACACATTGAAGATGACTTCCGAAGACCACTGGAGTTTTCGCACCGATTTTTGCTCTCCAAAGTAGTTCCGATACACCATGAGCCCGGTTTGGGCGGCACTGCGGAAGTAGTATTTCAACAGGTTGGATCGATTGAGCGACTCTTGAAGTTCCTCCTGAAACTGGTTACTCGCCAGCAACCCCGGAAAATCGGCCTCCTCAATGTGCTGGTGGGCCGCCACGGTCAGCACGAATCCATAGTCATCCGGCGTCGCCACCGCGTTGCCGCCTCGCAGGCGGGAAAGGCGAAGGGCCACGACCCGGCTCAAGGCGTCGTTCGCCGCGCGACCAATCAGCGAATGGAAAAAGTAATGACGACTGACCACGGCTTTTTCCGAAGGCGACGGGGCGGGGCGTTGCCCGGGGCCTCCTGCCGACCCGGGTGGGCGTTGACGATTGGCGACCGCTGAGCCACGTCGAATCCGAGGATCGGCTAAGAGGAGTTCCAGGGCCAGTTGCGGTTCGGGGCTGGATCGAGCCGGCGTCGTGCGTTGGACCCGGTTCTGCGCCGGTGCAGGCTCGGCAGGCTCCGAAACGGTGTCCGCCAGCAGTTCTTCCACCAGGAGAAAATCGTCGGTGGGAAGCTCGCTCAATTGATGCTGGGTGGCATGAACACGGAAGATGATGGCGGCATTGTTCTCGGCACATTCCAGGCGGCGGGCAATCCACGGAATCAGGGAAGGCGATTGATGAAAGGGGATGGCTTCCAACCGTTTTCTTAATTCGCTTCGGAAGAGGACGATTTCCCGTCCCACCCGATTGGAAAGCGCCATCTTATTGGCACCCCACCGGGGAACCGTGGGAGTGGCCCCATCGGCCCGTTCCACCCAGGCCTCCATCATTCCCACCCGGTCCAGACGGAGGGCCCGTCCGGCCAATGAGAAGACATCGCCCGGTCGGAGTTGCCGCAGGAAGGACTCCTCCACCATGCCAAGGGGGCTGTTCTTCAGGAGAATGCGGACCATGCCGTCGTTGGGAATGGTCCCGATGTTTTGCAGAAAGTCACGGCGGGTGGCGCCCGCCCGGGTCTCAAACACCCCCTGTTCTTCATCGAGGACGATCTTGCCGAACACGTCCTGATACTGCTGTCGCAGCGATTTGCCTCCACCAGCGAGGTAGTCAAGAACGGCATGAAAATCGTCGTCTGTCAGGTCGCGGTAGGGATAGGCGCGCCGGCTCAGTGCCAAGGCATCGGCGATTTGGATTTCCCCGTGACAGCCCATGCCCACGAGATGCTGGGCAAGGACATCCAGTGAAGCCGGCGCAATGCGAATGGTATCCAGCTGACCTTGACGGGCCAGACGGGCGGTGGCGGCACATTCAATCAGGTCGTTGACATTGGTTGCCATCAACAATCCCCGGCTGACCTCATGGAGACTGTGTCCCGCGCGCCCTGTCCTTTGCAGCGCCTTGCTGACGCCTTTGGGGGTGGACAACATGACCACCAAATCGATGGAGCCGATATCAAGGCCCAGTTCCAGGGAGGTGGAGCAGACGACGCACAGCAATTCGCCCCGCTTCAACCGATCCTCGACCTCCAGTCGGACGTCGCGGTCAAGGCTGGCATGATGGCATTCAATCTGGTCCGCGAGATCGGGGAGATTTTCCTTGAGCCAGAAGGTGGCTGATTCCGCGCCGCTGCGGGTGTTGGTAAACACCAGGGTGGTTCGGTGCCGCCGGATCAGGCGCCCCAATTCCTGAATCATCCGGACCCCGCTAAAGCCGGCGAGCGGGTAGGGCTCCCGTTGAAGGGGAGTATAGAGTTGGATGTCGATCTTCTTGGAGGTGGAGGCCTCCACGATTTGGCAGGGGCGCCCGGTCCCCACCAGGAACCCGGCCACAACCGAGGCGGGATGGACGGTGGCGCTCAGGCCCAGACGCTGGCAGGGACCGTGTGGGCGTCCGGGCAGCGCATCCAGACGTTCCAAAGCAAGACTGAGCAGGGCGCCCCGTTTGTTTTCGGCCAGCGCATGGACTTCGTCGATGATAACCCATCGGATGGTCGACAAAGCGGGAACCCAGCGTGCCTGGCTCAACAGCAGGGTCAGGCTCTCCGGTGTGGTCAGCAGGATGTGCGGAGGATGTGTCCACTGGCGCTGACGTTCAGCGACCTCGGTGTCGCCCGAGCGTAAACCGACGTGAATGGGTGGCGAGGACCCATAGGCCTCCCGGAGAGGACGCTGGAGATTTTTTTCCAGGTCGTAGCCCAACGCCCTCAAGGGCGAGAGATAGAGACATTGGATGCCTTCAACCAGAGTGCCTGCAACATGCTGCAGCGCCAGGTGATGGAGGATGTGATAAAAGGCGGCAAAGGTTTTTCCCGTGCCCGTCGGGGAGACAATGAGGACCGAGAGTCCCTCCTTGATGAGCGGCCACGCTGCGGCTTGCGCGGGGGTGGGTTGGGCGAAATGCCGGTTAAACCAGATGGAAATGGGAGAAGAGCGGGCGTCGCCCGCGCCGTCGGGTCGCCGGTCCCCCTTCGAATCGCTCTCAACCTCCATCCAGTCGCAGATCGTGCCTTGAATGGGAGGTTCCAGCAAGCATGGGAGTCCAACTCGTTCATTGCATCCGCGGATCCGATGAATATACTTTTGCCACGTGAAGGGACTTGGAGGTCGTGGGTTGCGGTGGGCGATCCTGACGGTATTCATGGGCATCCTGTGTTCGGGGTGCGCCACGAAAATCGACTGGAAGTCGCGGGTGGGATCGTACACCTACGACGATGCCATCAAGGAATTGGGCCCGCCGGACAAGGTGGCAACCACCAGCGATCAGGTGACCGTGGCCGAATGGTTGCTTTATCCGGGTAGCACATTTGCGACCTACAACGAATGGGGTCCCCGCGGTTATCGCGGATACCACGGAGGGTTGTACACCGTGGACGTTGCCACGGGACCGGGCCGTTATTTGCGGCTGATTTTTAATCCCGACAAGCGATTGCAGTCTGCCCGGGAATTTTCGAAATAGTCTCCCAGGACCATGAGTACGTTCCCATCCGGTCAGCGCGTTTCCCTCGGGGTGCTGGGGTGGCTGAATCGTCTTCTGGTGGTGTTGATATCCGTGGCGGTGGTGGGAGCCATGGCGCTGCGTTATGTTCCGCTGATCCGCCAGAACCAGATGATGCGGGCAGATGTTCAATTGCAACAGGACAAGGTGGACCGCCTGAAGTCCGAGGTTTCCCGCCTGGAAGCGGAAATCCGGGCATTAAAAACCGATCCTCGAACCGTCGAACGCCGGCTCCGGGAGTTGGGCTACGCCCGACAGGACGAAATAGTGGTCACTTTCCGCGAGCCTTCGCGCTGACCGCGCCCCGACCTCCTCTGCGGGATCGGTTCCGATTGATTTTCCATGCACGATCTGATTGCCAAGGCGGAAACGCTTCTCGAGGCGCTTCCTTATATTCAACGGTTTTCCACTGCCCGGTTTGTCATCAAATACGGCGGATCCTTCATGGATTCCCCCGATCCGGAGGTCAGGAATTCCGTCGCCCGGGATTTGGTGTTTCTGGAAAGCGTCCAGATCGATCCGGTGGTTGTTCATGGAGGTGGCAAGGCGATCACACGGGCGCTGGAGCGGGAAGGGGTGTCCTCCCGGTTCATTCAGGGGCAACGCGTGACGGACGAAGTGACAGTGGGGATTGTCGACCAGGTCCTCTCCCGCGAGATCAATCCTGAACTTGTGGCCACCATCAATGCCCTCGGAGGCAATGCCCAGGGCTTTGCCGGAACCGACATCTTTACCTGCAGGAAATTTCAGCTGACTGGCCCCGACGGTGCGGAGATTGATTTGGGACGGGTCGGGGAGGTGATCTCCGTGAATATCGAGCCGCTGCTTCAATGTCTGGAGCGCGGCTTCACCCCAGTGATCAGTCCCACCGCCCGTGGAGAGGATGGTCAGGTCTACAATTGCAATGCAGATGTGGCGGCCGCACAGGTGGCCATCGCCCTGTCCGCACGTCGTCTCGTGTTCATGAGTGACGTGCCCGGGCTGATGCTGAATCCCAAGGACCCTTCCACGCTCATCCGACATCTCGCCGTGGGAGAAGTTGCTGAGCTGAAGCGTGCCCGGGTGATTGATGCTGGAATGATTCCGAAGGTCGATAGTGCTGTAGCGGCACTCGAGGCAGGGGTCGAAAAAGTGCAATTTGTCGATGGGCGGGTGTCCCACTCCATTCTGCTGGAGATTTTCACGGATGCCGGAGTCGGTACCGAAGTAGTTCGATAGCAGTCCTGAGTGCGGCCAAGATCGCCCGGGTCATTGGTACGTCACTTGCTCTCGTTTGGGGCTAAGATGCGACAGTGGCGAAAGCAGGTCGGTATGGCCCTCATTGCCGTGGGGATGCTGGTGTGGGCAAACGGAGCCGTCCGCCTGTGCTGCCGGAACCCGCCATCGGCTGAAGTGGGACTGTCTCCGTTCTATCGAACCAAATTCCGGGTATCGCCGCCGTTGGTTCACACGACCAACTCCGCAGTTCATCTGCCGTCGGGTGTGGGGCAATGGCCCCGGTGGGGCGGCGCAAACTCCCACTGACCTCACCCGCAATCCGTTGTCTTAGCCGGAGGACGAACGGGCGAGGCGGTGTCGAAGCGACAACCCGACTGGGGGGGCCGGAAGTCAGAGCGACACGGAGAGGGGAAAACAGACCAGCCTCAGCGCCCTTCCGTCATGGCCGACGGTAGACCGTTTTCCCAGGTCTTTGGGGTATTCCACGGGCGCGTGGTCACTTGATCCTCGGAGGCGCATCCGCTCACAGCCATGGCTGCGGCGAGAACCAGGAGGAGAGAAGGAAGGGAACGCGGTAAAACTCGAGCCAGTCGCTTCATGAGCGATCAGTAGAGCACGGTGTCACCTTCGGCAACCGAGTAATTCGCCTGCTGCCATTCGGGAAGCAGGTTGGCGAAGCTCCGTTGAGCTTCCACCCGGACGATGCGGGCCTTGCCCACCAGTTTGTCCTCGCGGCGGATCAGCACCACGCCATTCTCCTTGGCCACGTCGCTACCCGCATCGATGACGATAAAGTTCCATTTGGCGTCCACGGCAAGGACCTTGGCCCGCAGACCGGGCATTTCGACCGGGGGTTCGATATCCGCCTCGTAGCGGTGAAGGCGGGATTCCAGCGTGTCCACCTTGCGGCTCAACACCTTCTTCTCACTCTCGACCACGGCGATCAGTTCATTGGCCTTTTTCACGTCGCCGCGCAGCACGCTGACCTGCTCAGGCTTGATGCCCGTCAATTCCCAGCGGGAAAGTTCTTCCCGGGCTTCGTTGCGTTCCTTGGT
>CAIPFS010000224.1 GCA_903864375.1 uncultured Verrucomicrobiota bacterium | reverse complement strand
GGAATATCGCTGAAGGTTTGGGCGGCATAGAATCCGCGCCCGAGATGCCCTTTGAGCTTTGGTGTTTCAGGCGTGAAGCGTGTGCCATCAAAGGTTCCCACCATGTATTCGCTGCTGGCCGCCGTGAGCACCCATTTCTTGTTGGCCGGATTTCCGTCGATGGGCAGCTCAAAAAAGTCGGGGCATTCAAAAAATCCGTCCACCGTGCTCATGAGGGTCCAGTCCTTCAAATTGGGCGATGAGAGGAAATGAATGGTGTTCACGTGATTCGTTTCCACGAACAGCGTCATCACCCATTTCTTGGTGGGTTCATACCAGAGGACCTTGGGGTCACGATTGCCCCCCGTGAACTGCGGCACGACCGGGTTCTTATCGTACTTGAAAAAGTGCCGTCCGTCGGTGCTGTAGGCGAGGCACTGGACGGTGGGATCACCGGCAGCGGTATAGAGAAGGACCTGGGCGGGATTCCCCGGCGTTCCAAATCCGCTGGTATTGGCCCAATCCACCACCGCACTCCCGCTGAACATCGGTCCGAACTTGTCAGGGTAAAGCACATCCCCCAGCTCCGTCCAGCGCACCAGATCCCGGCTCACGGCATGACCCCAATGCATGTTCCCCCAGTTCCATCCGTAAGGATTATGTTGGAAGAACAGATGGTATTCGCCGCGATAGAACACCATGCCGTTGGGGTCATTGTTCCAGCCGCGCCGGGGCGAGAAATGGAACTGATTCCGCAGCGGCTCCTGATAGAGATTTTCCTGACCCTTGGGCTTTTCTCCCGACTCAATGGAAGAAAGTGCGGTCGAACCCTCCGGCAACTTGTCCACCTCCACCAACAACAACTGCCCCTGATAGCGACTGACATCGATCGGTGCCCACCAATCCGGGGTGCCGTCCGCCAGCTCCACATCGTTGATCACCGGTAGAAAATCCGGAATCCCCTTGCGCGCCGACGACAGCGGGAGGTCCAGGTCGCTTCCAGACTCCGGTATCCGGGATATGGTGACCTTGCGATGGGCTCCGCCATCCTTGATCGGCAGATTCAGATAGCGCTGGGTGATTCGGATTTCCCGCTTCCCGGGCGACAGCAGACCCTTGGGACGCTGGTCGCTCTGGACAATGTCGTCCACGTTGATATGTCCCCAGCCGCCGGTGGCCTGGTCGACAATCTGGATCACCGCCATCTTACCCAACAAGTCGCCCACCACCCAGCCATCCGGCCCCAATTGTTCACTTCCGCCAGCCTGGTCGTTGGGGCCGGTGGCGGTCCGAACCACCTTGCCATCGACCAGCAAACGGATGGCCGTGGTCTCCGGGTTTTTGCCGCCACCGATCAGGAACCGGATGTAGCTCCGCTCGATCTTGAAAGCGGGCGACGTCAGGGTCCCGACCCCGGCATCCCCGTTGTGAAACGAATTCACGAGACCGTGTCCGGCAAAACCCGATACCGCCATCTGGCCGGCGAGGGTTCCCTGGGCCGGAGCGGACCCAAAGGCATCCCCCGTGGACTTCCAATCGCCGTAATCCCTGCCCTCAAAGTCGGCAATCACGATGTCGTCAGAGGCACGGACGACGAATCCAGCCAGGGTCAGAAGGCACAGCACGGCGGCATTTCTCAGCGGGAGCATGGGTTCCCTTTTGATGGAAAATCCTGGGAGTGGCGACAATTAAATACTCGTTGGCAAACCTTGCGGTCGGCGGGAGAGGAATACCGGCAGCCTCTGCGCCGTAGCGCAGGCCTTCCTGTCTGCTGTATCGCCGACCTTCCAGTCGGCGGGGCTGGACCCCGTCCCGAAGCTGCCCGACTTGCCGACGGCCCGACAGGTTTGAAAACCTGCGATACAGCCGGGTACCACTCGAGGCGCCAGGGGTCAGGCTGGATACAACTTGGGCTACTTGGGCTGAATCACGTGGCGGCGTGATTTGGACCTCCGCTGCGCCCAGCACGAGCTTCGCCACCGAAGTGTCTTTAGAACAGGAGAGGTGATGATCCTCGCAATGATTCGGGACTTGCAGGAGCGCGTCCCTCCGGACGCAAGTCCCTTCAAAGGAGGGACATCCATCGGATGGACGCGCTTCTGAAAGTCCCCATATCGATTTCGACCACCGTCGCCAGCGTACTACCTCGCCCGTTCGTCCGGCAGCTTTGACTTCGAAACAGGACATCCGTCTTGATACCCGAGGCTGCGCCGGGTTGGAAGCAGGCTGAGGGGTGATCTTCGTGCCCGTAGACGATACAATAAGTGAAGTGTAAAGACAGGCTGCCAACGATCAGGTGCGATCCTTGGATTCAAAAATCACAACGGGCGATCCGTGTTCCAGCTTCGGGGACGAAATTGCACGCGGCCCACGCGGACGGCAGTCGGTGTCTCCGGGCTGAACCCGCCCCTCCCCTCGAGGGCGTACAGTGCCAGTTTCGTGGCGTCAAACGTGTCAGCGTGTTCCCCCCCGGGCCCGGTTTCGGCAATAAAGCTTCCGCGATCATGCCGGACCCGGCGGAAGTCGGCCCGGACATAGGGCTCCGGGGGCAGGGTCAGTTGATTTCCATGGAGGATGCAGAGGAGACGATGCCCGAGGTGAACCTTGGCCGGAATCGGGTTTTCTCCCGGGGGATGAAGGGTGTCACCTCCTGCCACCGACTCCACCGGCAACAGGTCTCCAAATTCCCGGCGGACATCCGCAGCGAAGTAACGTTCGTTCGACCCGTCCACGCACAGACGGCGGGGACGAAGCCCCCTCCGTCCAATTCGCTCGATCAGCAATCGGACCCGGGTACGGGCCAGAACCGGGTCACAGAGTTTCCAGATGGTCAGGGTTCGAAGGATCCATTCGCCGGCGAGTTTCTCCAAAACCGCCAGTGCACTCGGATTGCTTCGTTCCCGTTCGGTCGTGGCCAGGTCCCATCCCAGACCGACTTCCCCCTGAGTGAGGGCAGCGCCCGTCCAATCCAGCACTTGATGCCAATCCCCATCGGTTTCCACGTGAAAGAACCGGGCGACATCCTGACCCCGGGCCTGGGACGATTCAATGGCCCGGAGGTCGGCGGCGGCAGTTCCCCCGCGGAGGTGGATGATGCCATAATTCCGACGCCAGGCGTCGGCGTCGATGGCCTGCGCCCGGTGCTCCTGGGGCGTCAGTTCCCGACCGGTATCCAAATCATACAGGCGCACCCCCGCCTCGGCGGCATCAAAGACGTCCACCCGATGGACCAGTTTTCCCGAGGTGGATCGGTACCAATTGCCTGCGGGCCGGACCGGAAACTCCGTGCCGGGCGGAGGCTCGGTCAGGGTATAACTGAAATGGGCATCATCGAACGGAGGAGTGGTGGCCCCGAGCAATCGAAAGCTGGGGTCGGTGGAGACAATCGGTTCAACCGCCTCCCAGAGCTCCTGCAATCCCCGGATAAACCCGAATTCATCCAACAGAACCGTGCCCGTCCAACCCCGGGCCGTTGCGGGATTGGGGGCAATCACCTGGGTGCGGGCACAGTGATGGCGATCATGCCATAAGCGGAACTCGAGGCGCTGGGCCTGAAACAGGGAGGTGAAATCCTCGGATGACAGGCGGCGGGGAAGGGACCGGCCGGTTTTTGAATCAGCGGCTTCCAACTGGACCTTTGCCGTGCTGGAGGCCGCCTGCAATCGGGGAAGGACCGCCTGAAGAACCGCCGCTTCCTTGTAGATGAGTTCGCGCCCGAGCAGCAGGGAGGCGCTGGCATAGGTCACCCGACGACGGGGCCCGCGAAGCATCTCGAGGATGGAGACTTCGGCCAGGGTGGATGATTTGCCGCCCTGGCGCCGCCAAAGCAGGAACCAGCATCGGGGTGTCTCGCCGGATCCGGAGGCCTCGCCTCCATGGACCAGGCGCGGCACCGTCCGTCCGGCAAAGACTTCAAGGCATTGGCGCTGATAAGCCCGCCAATGGCCTGCCGGTTCCAGTCTGTTCACTTCGGGCATGACAACGGGCTGCCGCGTGGATGAACCCGCGGCAGCCCCGGCGATTAGACAGAGCTTGAGCTGGGAATCTCCGCAGTGGATCGAAGCCGTCCAATGTGGTCGTCCGGCCAGGGGGGTTGCTTCCGCAGGGTCAGGATGAACTGGACGAGACACAGCCAGTCGAACGGTGACCAGTCGGAACGGTACAACGTTCGATGGTCGGCTTCGGCGGCATTGGCCAGATCCTGAAGCTCACCGAGGGTTCGGCTGGCGAGTGGATGGCGGGTCTGGCGTGGGGCGGTTGCTCCGACCGGGGACGGAGTCGGGGTGGGTGGGAGGTTCATGGTCCAGGGGGATGGGGTGCCACCGGCTCACTGGCCGGATTCTCCGAGAGGGCTCGAAGGATTTCCTGCATTCGCGCCGGGGGAACCAGATAGAGGTTCGGATGACGGGTGAGCGGTTGGTCCGCCGGGAGGTATTGGATTTCGCGGTCCGCCGGTATCACCACCACGGCCGGGGGACGACTGGCGCAACCGCAAATCAAGGCTGCGCTCCACAAGGCGGTTAATCGCTTCCGTGCCTTCCGCACCGGCGACGATGGCCTGATCGATGTTCTGGCGCTGTTGTTCATGACGATTTTCCGGTAAATCTTGGCGGTCCTCCCGACGCCGGAACCACCAGGCAAAAAGGGAGGCCAGGGTGGCGGCGAGCGCGAGGGCGGCGGAGATCATGCGCTGTGGGAGCTGCCTCCCGGGTTGGTTCCTCCCGACAGCGGAGGCGGTGTGATGAGGTGCAACTTGATCGAGGTGGCGAGGTCCAGGGCAAAGGCCAGGGCCCGGAAGGCCATCGACCGCTCGAATTGATTCAAGCGCGCGGCCTGGGTGGGGTGATCGGCCAGGGCGGATTCGAGGGCGGCCATGACCGGCTTGAAAATCGTTCGCAGCAGAGCCATCGCTGTGAGCCCCTGCAGGATTCCACCGAATTTGCCGATCAGGGCCGAAACCACCGGGCCGAGAACCGAACCCAGGCTGTCGGCATCCCATCCATTCGGCAGAAACGCCGGCCCGGACGCCTCGGAGCCGGCCGTGGCCGCATGAAGCACCCCCAGCATCGCCAGCGGCATGAGAACCATGGGGAGGAGATGGACCCGGGAGCGCGGGATCCACGCCGGACGGATTGGTGATTCCAGCGGAATCGAGGCCTCGCCAGAGAGCAGCCCTTGGGGAAAGGGGGATCGGGCAATGCCGTTGAGAGGGAGACTTCGGGACGATTTCATGGGGACAGGAGCTGGCAACTGACGAACGAACCCACCGGGGCAACCGGTCGGACAGGCATGGGGGAGGTGAGCGTATGGCCGGAGACGCCGAAGGGGTGGAACCTGCCCGACCGGTCAGCGACCGTCCCCGGAAGCTCACGGGAGCCCGGGGCGGCTTTGGGAAACACCCCGCTCAGGCGAGGTGGCTGGAGGGTGCGCTCAATCCGGCGTTCGGCCATACCCGGCGACCCTGGCTGGAACCGGCGACCTCCCGGGAGCCGCGGATGGACCGAATGGAGTTCGTTGAAGAAATCTGTTCGGGCGCTCCGATTGGAGGTGGCTGGGGGAGGTACCGCCCCCCGAATTCTGGTAAACGTTCGACGGCTTCTAAAGCAATATTCACACAACGGATTCGCCAACCTGTTGATGGACAGGGAGTCGATGGCCCGGAATCGACTGAAAGGTTAGAAATGTTACGTTTTCGATTTGCTGTCTTGTCAGTTGTGATCCGGCTGTGCTACTGCTATCTCGTTCCCTCGTAAAACACCTCCGTGTGGTGGTGTTGGCGGGCTTGGGCGGTGCAAACCGTGTGTCACCCCCAAGCCCGCTTCGCCAGCTTTCAGGATTCGCACCCACTTTTTGGAGACGCTTTTCTGGTGTCCCTTCCGTCCGCGTCATCCCCTCCCTTGTTTTTGAGCCGCCTTGGAGTCCGGTGGGCGGCTGCGGAGGGTTCAGCGTCGGTTTTGAAACGAAGGAATCGGTTCCAACAAGTTTTGTCTGGAATTTCCCCGTGCAGGGAGTATCCCATGCCCATTCACACGGCGAATCCTCCCCAGAAGCTCGATTGACATGAAGACTCGAAATCCACCCGTGGGTGCTGGCAAAGGCTTCACCCTCATCGAATTGCTGGTGGTCATCGCCATCATCGCCATTCTTGCCGGCATGCTGTTGCCGGCGCTCGGCAAGGCGAAGGCGAAGGCCCAATCGATATCCTGTCTCAGCAATGGCAAGCAGTTGCAGCTGGCCTGGCAGCTTTACGCCACGGATTTCAATGACGCAATCTGCCCGAATGCCATTTCTTCGGCCAACGCCTGGATTGATGGATCGGGGTCTTCGGCTGCCAACTCCCTTCCGGGTGCCACCAACGTGTCCACCGTCCGGAAGGGCCTGCTGTTCAAGTACAACACGGCGGAAAAAATCTATGTCTGTCCGGGTCAGAAATCCGTTTACAACGGTAAACTGGTGAATCTGCCTTCCGCCCGCAGCTACTCGATCAGCGGTCAAATGAACGGGGGCGGCGACGATGGTCGCGGCGGGGTCTCACCCATCATTCTGGGGGCCAACCCCGCCAATGCTCCCGCCTACAAGAAGATTCTGGGAATCAACCGTCCGGGACCCTCCCAGGCCTTTGTCTTCGTCGACGAGAGCGAGTACACCATCGACGACGGCTATTTCGCCGTCCTGGTCAATGAGAACACCTGGCAGAATTATCCGGCTTACCGCCATGGCGGCAGCGCCGGGTTCAGTTATGCGGATGGCCACTCGGAGGTGAAGCGCTGGCTTGAACCCAGCACGGCCACCCTCAAGAACCCCTCCGGTTTTGCTCCTGCTCCCAAGAATGGAACCAGCAAGAACCGCGACCTTCAGTGGTGCGCGGAGCGATACATCGATCCTCCGAAGTAGGGAGTCCGATCGAGTCCGGCTTGAAATCACTTTCCGCCCGCGGCCTCCCTCCCTATCCTTTTTGAAAGCATGAGATTCGGCATCAATTCCTTCCTCTTCACCTCGCCGTTCACCACGGCCAGCGTCAGCCTCTTTCCCAAGTTCAAAGCATGGGGATTTGATACGGTCGAGATTCCTGTGGAAGACCCATCGCACATCGACCCGGCGGTGGTGGGCAAAGCAGCCAAGGACGCCGGTCTGGCCATCGGCAGCGTCTGTGCCTGCATGGGCCCCGGACGCGACCCGCGGGGCACGCCCGAGGAACAGGCGGTCGGCCTGGGCTACATGAAGGCGTTGATCGATCAGATGGTCCTTCTGGATTGCCCGCGCCTCATCGGACCCGTTTACAGCGTCGTGGGCCGGGCCGACGCCGTGGAACCGGAAGATTATCAAAAGCAGTGGGCGGACGTGGTGAAGAACCTGAAGGAGCTGGCGGCTTATGCCGAGGCCCGGGGCAAACTGGTCTGCCTGGAACCGTTGAACCGGTTCGAAACCGATTTCATCAATACCACCGACCAGGGACTGGCCATGCTGGCGGCCGTGGGCAGCCCCGCCTTGAAACTGCACCTCGACACGTTCCACATGAACATTGAGGAGAAAAACCAGGCCAAGGCGATTCTCAAGGCGGGTGCCCATCTCGGGCATTTCCACGCCTGCGGAACCGACCGGGGAACTCCCGGGAATGATTCCCTCGATTGGGCGCCCATCGTGGCCGCCTTGAAGGCGATCCACTACACCGGCGACGTGGTCATTGAGTCGTTCACCACCGACGTGAAGGTCATCGCCCGCGCTGCGGCCATCTGGCGTCGCATTGAGCCCACCACCGAGGAAATCGCGGTCAAAGGCATCAAGAACCTCAAGAAGTTCTTCGCCGCCTAAACGGTTCCTCACATCGGTTCCCGGACGGGTGGTTTACCACCTGCCGGGAATCGGAGGCTCCAATCCGCCCGAAT